>CAZRAW010000006.1:0-40659 GCA_964598065.1 uncultured Lentimicrobiaceae bacterium | reverse complement strand
ATTTTAAATCAACATCGCGGCAAACGAAAAGAGCAGGCATTGAAGCTGTTTAAAGTTAAATGGGATTTTCGAGACGAACAGGTTGACTCTATTAGCGAAACTCGGTTTTTATTTCATAACCACAGCTATAAAATAAAAACATTACAAAAGCTACATCGGGACTCCTGATTTTAAATACATCGCATCCCGGTAGCTATCGGGACGAACTCGAACATTCTGAACCAAACACTTGACTTTATAGACAGCCTCTACATAATTGTTCACTTTAATAGTATTTCCAACGATAATCAGGGATGGTGATTTCGCAACAATGTTATCCGTTACTATTTTTTTTAAGGTTGTTGTGAAAAGCTGCTGCGAAGGTAAGGAAGCATTTCTTATCACTGCTGTGGGCGTATCACCGGACAAGCCGTTACGCATTAGTTTTTCTGCAATAATCTTCAGAGAAGAAGCTCCCATGTAATAAACCAGGGTATCGGCATCCGGTATCCTGATTTTGTTTTCAGGATGTCCTGTGCAAAAGGCTACAGAAGAAGCAACACCTCTGTGCGTTAAAGGAATCAGGGCTTCGGCAGCAGCTGCAATAGCCGATGTTACACCGGGAATTACTTCAACATCGATAAACCGTTGCCGTAAATAGCTTATTTCCTCACCACCGCGGCCGAAAATCATCGCATCGCCCCCTTTTAACCTTACTACTTTCAATCCTTTCAGTGCTGCTTCATACAACATCCTGTTTATCTCATCCTGATTTTTGCTGTGTTTTCCTTTCCGCTTCCCAACATAAATTTCTTCTCCGCTATATTTTTTAAGGCAGCTGCTATCCAGTAAGTCATCATAAAAAATAATATCTGCCTCTGAAAGGACTTTATTTGTTTTAATAGTCATTAATTCGGGATCACCCGGCCCAAATCCGGCGAGGTAAACCTTGCCGAAATTTTTCCTGATGTCGATTTTCCTGAAAAGCTTTCTTAACGGCTCATTGTTCCGTTTTGCCATTACAACAAGGTTCCCCCGTGGCGGCTGAGTTTCAAAAGGCAGCTCCTTAGGCTTTCCGTTATTTTTACTGACAAAAGTATCTGTTAAAGCAATAATCTCCAGTTCATCATTCAAAGGATAAGGCATGTCTTTTGCCGGATGAATGACTATATCCGCTCTGTTTTCCAATAGTGCATCGACAGATTCCTGCATGAGGTAATAATAGGAACTGCTATCTGTCAACAAACTGCTGTTAAGGTCTTCTTCATAAGCTTCCGTAAAGTCCGTTTCAAAGGCTATTTCTTTGAAATAACTCAACACCTCTTTCATCTGTTTAACAGCCAGATCATTTTTTCTGCTGAATATTTTGACTTTTTTGATCATTTTCAAGCATTTCTTCAATTCTGTTCCTTAGTCTGATTGCCTGTTTTACATCTTTTGCATCCGAACTAACGGCAACCGTCATGTTTTCGTTTTTGTATATGGCCGGCGAGACAAAGTCAGATAAACCGGGATCATCAGCAACATTGACCAGCAATCCTTTCTTATTGGCATCCTTCTTTATCCGGCGGTTTATCTCCCTGCTGTCGGTGCAGACATAAATAAGATCGTAGCCATCCAGAACCGGCGGACTATATTCCTGTTCTCTGTATCTGCATCCGGAATCTTTTATTTGTTTATCCACACGTTTTCCAATAACCATTATCTCTTTAGTAAACCGCTTCAATAGTTTCATTTTATGAAGCGCTACATTACCCCCTCCGATTATCAGAACTTTTTTTCCTTTAATTTTCAATGATATGGGCAGATACTGCATTTTATATCCGGATATAATTACTTTTTTTACCTGATTATCTTTTTTGTATTACGACTGACCAATAGTTTCCTACTCGTTCCTGCACCAGTATTTTATGTCCTTCTCCCTTTACCGATCCGGGTACGTTTTCGATGGGCTCGCCATCGTCCAGTAATATTTCAAGAATATCGTCCGATTTCAGCTTCGACAGCTCTATCTTGGTCTTTACAAAATTCATGGGGCAGGTAACACCTCTAAAGTCTTTCTTTAATGTTACCTTATTTGCTATCACCTCCTTTGGCTGTTCTATTTCTTTTTCAGCAGGAAACTGTAGGGAATCATCCATGTTTTCATAAAGGTCAATAACATCTGCTGCGAGGTCAAAAACAAGGTTTTTTTGAGACGACAAGTCTGTATAGTCCTCGTTTTTCACGGCATTAACAACCGCTGAATATCTCCCGGAAACCAGTCCTGCTTTAATAAATCGCTCCGAAAAACCATCAAATATCCCGGCACTGTCTTTAGGTTCAATTCCTTTTGTTATTAAAAGCATCCGAGAAGAAGCCGTTACGATCTTTGCCAGTAAAGATTCAGTCTTTTTATTATCAGTTGATTCGTTGATCTCGTCCCTGCTCTCTCTTATCGTATTGTAATCCACATCAATCATATCGAAAAGACCGGCAGAACATTCTCCTGCTCCTTTTCCTGCCAAAGAAAATATCTGATCGCTGCCCCAGTCAAAGTAATAATTTTTGTCATCCATAAAATCAGGGACATTGCTGTATTTTTGGCATAATTTTTCAATCTCCTCTTTACCACCGGCTTTGAAATAATCGCTAAAAGAATCATTAGCGCCCTTATTGTTAAGATAGCTGCGTAAGATGTCTATTGTGAGTTCCGGCATATCCCTTGCGCTTACCGACCCGACAGGTTCGGCAAGTTGCGGGCTGCCGTTGCCGATAACGGCGCCCGCTACAACATGATAGGCAGGAAACATACGGTCGGTACGGCCCACTTTACCATAAAAACCGATGTCTGCATTTGTTTGTTGTCCACAGGAGTTGGGGCAGCCCGACACATTAATACGTATCTCTTTTAACTGATCCAGATCAAGAGCTGAAGCGGCGAGCTTTTTTCGTAAGCTTCCCAAAGCTCCTTTGGAAAGACATACTCCCAGCCGACAGGTATTGGCGCCGGTACAGGATACCAGGGCGTTCAGTATATACGACTGAGCCGTATCAACGCCAGTTTTCTGAAGAAAATTGAAAACCGTAGCGGCGTATTGTTTGGGAATATTACGAAGATGAATATTCTGCCTCATGGAGAACCGGACAACATCTTCTCCGAAAGGAATTAAGAATTCGCCGATATTTTTTATAATTCCCGATTCTACATCTCCATATTCAAAAGGAACGAGAATACTGACATAGCCGGTTTGTTTCTGCTGTGTAACATATCTCTTTTCCCACAAAGCAAAAGCGCTCTTGTCAACAGGCGCTTCAACCGGCAGGTTTACTGTTGAAGATTCGGGTAATGATGGCAGGTTTAAAACTAATTGTTTTGCCTGTTTTAGCGCATCGTATATCTGATAAAATAATTCAAAAACCTTTTCTTTCCCCAGCCTGTAAAATACAAAACGTAAGCGGGCTTTATGCTTGTTGCGACGGTTTCCGTATCGTGAAAACAGTTCCTTTACCGCATCGGCAACGTACAGAATATCCTCAGCGGGGAGAAAGTCAAACAGCACATGGCCTGTCATTGGCTTTGATCCCAAAGAACCTCCTATATATACTTTAAACCCTTTTTGCCCCTCTTTTATTCTGGCAATAAACCCCAGGTCGTTAAAGGCGGCAAAAGCATTATCATTATCAGAACCCGAAAAGGTTATTTTATATTTTCTCGGCAGTGTCCATGAGTCTGGTTGTGCTATCAAATAATTAGTTAACGCTATATTATAAGGAGTAACATCAAAAGCTTCATCCTTTGAAATGCCCGCATCAACCGATGCCATTATATTCCTTACCGTATTGCCACCTCCACCGCGTGATGCGAGGCCAATGGCATAAAGATCCCGCAAGATGTGATAGGTATCTTTCAGTGCTAAATTCTGTATCTGCAATTCCTGCCTTGTGGTAATATGAATAAGCTGAGAGCCGTATTTTTGGGCAATTTCAGCAACTTTTTTCAATTGAACAGGACTGATAAATCCGGCAGAACACCGCACCCGTACCATATAGGTTCCGTCTTTACGCTGTTCGTAAATACCCATAGGAACCCTGAAAGCTTTAAACTCTTTCGGGTCGATCTTCTTGGACTGGTACGCTTTAATCAGGTCATTATATCTCCCGATTTCCTGCTTTAATACTAATGGTAATGTGTACATAACTTTTTCGGTTTTCCTGAGTCAGAGCGGAAAAAGGTATAATTGACATTATGACGATTAACATCGTCTCATTCTATTCAATTATTTCTATTTTCTGATGTGCAACAACTCCGTTTTTTATTTTAAATGATTTTATTTCCGGATTACCGGCAAGTGAAACGATAAAGTAGCTTATGCCCGGGTCGTAAGCCAGACGTATGTCTTCCTGAGAAGGGCGCGCAGGCGAAGCGGGATGACTATGATAGTTTGCCATAATCTCAAGATTTTCGTTTCGAACTTGTTTTATGACATTAAACTGTTCTTGCGGATCGAAAGAAAAATGCTCGGGACTATGGTCCGCATTGGTCAACTCATAATGCCTTGTAATCACACCGTTTCCTCCGGCAAGGTAACCACAGGCTTCAACAGGAGCCTCCTTTTCAGCATGTGCTAAAATAGACTCTATAACTTGTTTTTTAATATTTATCTTCATTTTTTCCTGATAATTACCTGGTAAACATCTCCTTCTAACTGTGATATTTTAAGTATCTCGTGGCCCTGTTCCTCTGCACTTTTAGGAACATTTTCAAGCGGTTCTCCTTTTAGTAAACTTACTTCAAGGATATCGCCGCCGTTAAGTTTCGATAGCTCTACTTTTGTTTTCACGAAAGTCATGGGGCAATGTTCTTTTGTTATATCTAATTGATAAGTCGCCATAATATTTCTGTTTTTATTATAAAATTAAAAGCTGATAACCAGTGAATTCCATCTCCGAAATATTAAATAGTACCTCTGGAAAACTCACTAGATTTTACCGTGGGGCTTAGAAAACGTCAAGTTCAAGGCTTGTGAAGTATTTGAAATCGGGAATTTACTATAGTAAATGACTGATTTCAAATACAAGCATAACGCAGAAATCGGACATTATGGACAAGCACTAAATAAATATTCTGTCACCATCTTCCGAGTACTCAAGAAACCGCGGCACGCCGAGCACCTCTTTCACCTCTTTATCAAAATCTTTTAGTGTCAGTCCCAAAATATGCATCGACATTTCACAGGCATAGAGGTTTATATTCAAATCTTTTGCCGCCTGGTAAAGCTCATTTAACGTAGCTACATTCCTTTTTTTCATAAGAGAGTTCATCAACTTAGGACTTACTCCCAAAAAATTCAGCCGGCTCAAAGGCACTTTCTTCCTTCCTCCCATAAGGAAATTAAAGAACCGGGCCAGAACGCCTTTCCCAATAAAAGACCTTCCTTTTTTCTTTTTAATAGCATTGAGTCCCCAGAATGTGAAAAAAATATTCACTTCGTAGTTTACTGCTGCCGCACCTGTTGCCAGCGTAAATGCCGCTACGAGTTTGTCAAAACTTCCGCTAAAGACAATTAATGACATCTTTTTTTTGTTGTCCTCTTTCATGTGTTTATAATTTTGTAATATACTGTTAATCCGTTGTTTGTGTTTTGTCATGATTTTTGTAAAAAAGACAAAAATCCCGCCAAAACGGTTATCGTTTTTTTCTTTTACCCCGCACTTCGTACGGGGCTAATAACATTGAACTCCTACGGAGTTTATATTCTATAATCATGCCCGTGTGTGTTCCCGCTTAAAGCGGGATCATGGATCTTTCATTGTTATTTCTTTTTATTGACCTGCCCCTACGCCCCTTCCAAAAGGGGAATAATTGGAATTTATTTACTGGTTATCAAATTACTAGAATCAAAATCGTATTATAATCTTTAAACAACTTCATTGTTTTAAATCACAAGCGGGCATTTCAACATCCCGGAGTTCGGTTATAGTGGGATGCTTTCCGCAAACCGGACAGTCCTCCGCCCTTTTAACATTTACAGTTCTGTAATCGTTTTTTAATGTGTCGAAATAATAGAGTTTGTTTGTCAACAGCTCACCGGTGCCGGTCAGATATTTCAGAGCCTCGGCAGCCTGGATGGTGCCCAGCATTCCGGCTATTGCTCCAAGCACACCTGCTTGTGAACAGGAGGGTACCGAGCCTTTTGGCGGCGGTTCATGAAAAAGGCACCTGTAACATGCATTTCCGGGTGTATAGGTCATCGTCTGACCGCTAAACCTTATGATTCCGCCATGAGAGAAAGCTTTACCACTCAATACGCAGGCATCATTTATGAGGAACTTGGTCGGGAAGTTATCAGTGCCATCAATAATAAAATCATACTCACTGATGTAATCCCTGATATTTGAAGCGACTACCAAATCCTGGTATGCATTTACTTTTACATCCGGATTCATTAGTAAAATCTTCTCTTTGGCAGAGATCACCTTGGGCTTTCCAATATCAGGTGTAAAATGGATAACCTGACGTTGAAGGTTTGTCCTGTCCACGACATCTCCGTCAATAATTCCGATTGTTCCCACACCTGCCGCTGCGAGATAGAGCGCTACCGGAGATCCAAGCCCTCCGGCGCCAATAATCAGCACCTTGCCTTCCAATATTTTCTCCTGACCTTCTACTCCTACATTAGACAGGATAATGTGGCGGCTGTATCGTTCAATTTGTTGTTCGTTCATAGTCATTATTAATCTGGTTTATTCAATGCCTGGTTTATATCATCAATTAAGTCGCGGGCCGATTCAATGCCAATGGCCAACCGTATCGTTTTTTCACTAACTCCGAGTGATACAAGTTCTTCCGGGGTGTATTCGCAAAAAATAGTTGATGCCGGATGTAATGCCAATGTTTTGTTATCGTTTAAATTGGTTGCACGCCTGATAATTTTTAAATTGTTGAGGAACAGGAAACATTCTTCCTTTGAAGCGAGGTCCAACGTTATTATCGCGCCGGCCAGTTTTCCAAACTGCTTTTGTGACAGCTTATAATATGCTGAACTTTTCAGACCCGGATAATTTACTTTTTCGACTTTTGGTTGTCTCTCCAGCCATTCTGCAATTTCCAGTGAATTAGCACATGATTTTTCCGCTCTTAAAGCAAAAGTTTCTAATCCCAGGGTTTGTAAATAGGCATTATGAGGTGATAAACAAGCGCCAAAATTTCTGTGTATTTCTTTCCTGAGTCTGGCAATAAAAGCAAAAGGCCCGAATTTTTTTGCGTCAGCGCTTAATTTCGCAGAATGAGACCAGTCATAAGTTCCATAATCAACAATTATTCCTCCTGTAGAGGTACCTCCTCCTGAAATATATTTAGTGCTCGATATAATCTCTATATCTACATGATGCTTTTTCGAATCAAAAAGATAAAGCGGGGTAAGGGTTGTATCGGCGATTAAAAGAATTTTATTTTCTCTTGTTATCTCTGATAAAGCACCCACATCGGCAACTTCTAACATCGGGTTGGTAATAGTTTCGAGGAAGATGGCGCGGGTATGCTCATCAATCGCTTCTTTTACGCTCGTCAAATCTGTCAGGTCGGCAAACCGGAACTCAATTCCAAACGACTTCAATGATTTATGAAACAATGAATAGGTATTACCAAACAAATGTTTTGTTGTAACAATATTATCTCCGGGCTGTACCAGTGCAAGAAATGCATTCGATATCGCTGCCATTCCCGACGAAAAACTTACAACGCCTAAAGCTCCGGTTACCTCTTTAATCATTTTCTCAAGATATTCCACCGTGGGATTCGTTAAGCGGGAATATACATGCCCGGGGTTTCTGCCTAAGAAAGCAGCTTCGAGACTCTCCGCATCCGGAAACTCAAATGCAGCAGCATCGTAAACGGGCATCCGTAAAGCGCCGTGAACATCACTTTTATTGTAAGGTGTGTGTAAAATTTTTGTTGTAAAATCCATGGTTTTGTTATTATTTTAACGTTATATAAAGCAATTGATAAATCCGGTATCGGAACTTTTTATACCAGACACATTTTACTAATTGGAATATTTTCCTCCTCCCATAAAATACAGATACTCAACCACGTCGTTTTCTTTTACCATTCTGGTTTCGAAATCTTCTTTTCGGACGAAAGTGCCATTTAGCTGAACAGATACCATATCAATCATTTCAACTTTATTTAACACAAGGAGTTCTTTTACGGCAATTTCAGAGCTGTCTATTTTTTGTTCTTTGCCATTAATTTTCAAGTTCATACTATTTATTTTTAATAGGTTCGTAAATATTAATTTTGAGCAGTACGGAATGATTACTAATCATAAAGAGATGTACTAAGATACCTCTCACCGGTATCGGGAAATATCACAACAATTAATTTCCCTTTATTTCCAGGTCGTTTGGCAACCTGCAAAGCAGCGTAAGCAGCAGCCCCCGAGGATATCCCGCAAAGTATCCCTTCCCGGCTGATTAACTGTTTTGTTGTTTCAAAAGCATCATCATTCGACACTTTTATTACCTCATCGATGATATTGGTATTTAGAACATCGGGAATAAAACCTGCTCCGGTGCCCTGTATTTTGTGAGGGCCCGGTTTGCCACCCGACAATACGGGCGAGCCTTCCGGTTCAACCGCTATTGCCTTAAATTTGGGCTTCCTTTCTTTTATGACTTCCGCAATACCCGTAATGGTTCCCCCGGTGCCTACGCTGGCAACAAGTATATCTATCTTTCCCTCTGTGTCGTTCCATATTTCTTCGGCTGTCGTTTTCCGATGTATCAATGGATTGGCAGCGTTTTCAAACTGTTGAGGAATAAATGACTTTTCATAGTGTTTTGCCAATTCTCCGGCCTTTTCAATCGCACCGGTCATTCCTTTCTCTGCCGGTGTAAGTACCAGCTCAGCGCCAAAGCCCCTCAGTAGTTTCCTGCGCTCGACACTCATGCTTTCGGGCATGGTTAAAATTAACTTATATCCTTTGGCAGCGCTGATAAATGCCAGTCCGATACCGGTATTACCACTTGTGGGCTCAATGATCACCGTGTCTTTATCCAGCAGACTGTTTTTTTCGGCCTCCCGAATCATCGAAAAGGCAATACGGTCTTTCACCGAGCCTGCCGGATTAAAAAATTCAAGTTTGGCAACTACTTGCGCAGCGTCCTTTTCGGTTACTTTATTCAGCTTTACCAATGGAGTATTTCCAATCAGTTCTGTGATGTCATTTGCTATTTTCATGCTATTCAACTTATATATAAAACATAGTTACACTATTGTTATTAATCTTCTCCTGTTTGGCAGCGAGATTGTCAAGCGTTTCCGATTTCAGATAATTAATTATATGATCGTTTAAACCTGCCCAGAATTCTAGTGCTGCACATTGATATTCTCTGCTACTCGGCGAATTGCTTCCAACGTAATCGATAATTCTTAAATCCGATTCAAAAGCTTTATAAATATCATATACACTAATTTCTTCGGGTTTCCTCGTTAACAAATATCCACTCTTTTTACCTCCGGCATTTTTGATCAATCCCGAAGCCTTTAGAGCCGATATAATCTGATCAAGGTATTTATTTGAAATATCCTGATTTTTGGAAATCTCTTTCTGAAAGATCCCTTTCCGATTCTTTTTCAAAGCCAACTCGACCATGGTTCTTATACCATATCTTATCTTAGTATTGATCTTCATTGTTTTTATTTATTGTTTCCTACTTATCCTACTAAATAAGTAGGGCACAAAAATATAAATAAATTTTATACCAACCACGTTTTTTTAAAAAAAATTTAAAAATTAATATAGCCACTCTCTTTATAAAGTTAAATAAGGGCCTCCGTGTCTCCATCGAAAACTTTTCAGCTTGAGGGGCAACATCGCTGCGTCTCTTTTTATATATTGTTGAAAATATATATCATTGAGTCTGCGGGCTAAATCTCCGATTTGGATAAAATTTCAAAAAATAAAACTGTATGTAAACTATTTAGCTTACTTTTGCCGCTCATTTTTAAAAATACCTAATTGATTACATTTAAACAACTCGGGCTTTCAGGCGAAGTTTTGAATGCCATGGCCGACCTTGGCTTTGAAAGCCCTACCGAAATCCAGGAACAGGCAATTCCCCAACTGTTAGAAAAAGAAACAGATTTTATCGGCCTGGCAAATACCGGTACCGGTAAAACTGCTGCTTTCGGAATTCCACTTTTGGAACGTGTTGACCCTTCGAATAAGGTTACTCAGGCTTTGGTACTGGCTCCGACCCGTGAATTGGGTCAGCAAATAGCAGAACAACTACAATTATTTGCTAAAAACCTTCATAAAATAAATATTCTCGCTGTGTATGGTGGAGCAGCTATAACAAATCAGATAAAAGCATTACGTAAACCGCAGCATATTATTATTGCCACGCCGGGCCGGTTGATTGATTTGATTGGACGCAAAGCCGTAAAACTGGATAAACTACGGTTTGCCGTGCTGGATGAAGCCGACGAAATGTTGAACATGGGCTTTAAAGAAGATATTGACAAAATTTTAAGCTTTACCCCTGCCGACAAATTAACCTGGCTGTTTTCGGCCACCATGCCTCCCGAAATCAAAAAGATTGTCAATAAGTATATGGACCATCCCATTGAGGTAAAAGTAAACGTAAACACAAAGGTCAATGTCAATATTGAACATCAGTATGTCATTGTAAAGCAAGCCGATAAAGCTGAAGCGCTGACTCGTTTTCTCGATATTCATCCGGATATGCGCGGTCTTGTATTCTGCAGAACAAAGCGGGATACTCAAAACCTTGCAGAGGAGCTGCTAAAAAAGAATTACAAAGCGGATGCGCTTCATGGGGATTTGTCCCAGACACAACGAGACAGGGTGATGAAACGTTTCAGAACGCGCGATTTGAATATTGTTATTGCCACAGACGTTGCCGCGAGAGGAATTGATGTGGATGACCTTACACATATCTTTCATTTTACGATGCCTGACGACCATTCTTATTATACACACCGAAGCGGAAGGACTGCCCGCGCCGGCAAAACAGGAATTTCCATTGCTTTTGTTAACATCCGGGAAAGGAGTAAAATCGAACTATTTGAAAAAAAACTGGGTATCTCCTTTAAAAAAATACCCATTCCGAGTAGCGAAGAGATTGCAGATGTCAGAATAGAAAAATGGTGTCAACAAATTATTGACAAGGAAACAAAAGAAAAAATCTCACCTAAATTACTGGAAAAAGCCAACATGATTTTCGAAAAGCTGTCCAAAGAGGAGCTTACGGCTAAACTTTTAGTCAACGAACTGGAAAAATTAAATTTGGGAACCTCCTCCGGTAATCTCAACGTGTCGCGTAGTGCCAAATCGACAGATAAAGGGGAGCGCAGAGGCAAACGCAGCTACGACCATGACCGTGATCGAAAAAAACCGGGGAGCATGTCAAGAGACAGAGACAGAGACAGAGACAGAGACAGAGACAAAGACAGGAAACCAAAGAATAAGTCGGATCAGCCGCGGTTCTTTATTAATATCGGTACCAGAGACAAGTTTAGTAAGCACGACCTAATGGATTTTATTTGTCTTCATACAAAAGTACAACCATCGGATATCGGACAGGTCGATTTACAAAGCTCACACTCCTTTTTTGAAGTCGATGCCAAAGTGAGCCGGAAAATCAGCAGCAGCTTTAAAAATATTATCCTCAAAGGTGGTCGCGAATTACGCGTGAACCGTGATAATTAAGTATTATCGTATTGTCCGTAAAACAAAAAAACCGCCGGATGACAGATTTTTTGTTTAAATTTCTGCACTTCGTGTAGAAAGCTGCCTGTCCGTTTTTTTGAAAAGGCCCTGAAGCACTTTGCCCGGGCCGACTTCCACAACCTCGGTGGCCCCATCAGCCAACATATTTTGCATAATTTGTGTCCAGCGTACCGGAGAGGTAAGCTGCGAAATAAGGTTGGTCTTAATAATTTCCGGGTCGGCCACCGGTTGACCTGTAACATTCTGATAAACAGGACAGATACCCGGATTAAAAACAGCGCTGTTGATGGCTTCTGCCAGCTCAATGCGGGCCGGTTCCATGAGCGGAGAATGAAAAGCACCCCCGACTTTCAGCATAAGCGCCCGTTTTGCGCCGGCTTCTTTACATTTTGTAATGGCTTGTTCCACGCCGCTAACGGTTCCGGAAATTACCAGTTGCCCCGGACTGTTGTAGTTGGCCGGAACCACCACATCCGAAATGCTTTTACAAATACTTTCCACCACATCATCTTTCAGTCCGAGAATGGCAGCCATAGTTGATGGCTCGGCTTCGCAGGCTTTTTGCATGGCATCGGCACGTTTGGCGACGAGCTTCAGTCCATCTTCAAAAGTCAGCGTGCCATTAGCCACCAATGCGGAGAACTCACCCAGTGAATGACCGGCAACCATGTCGGGTTTAAATTCATTGTTCATGGTTTTTGCCAGAATGACAGAATGAAGAAAAATGGCCGGCTGAGTAACCATGGTTTGTTTTAGCTCCTCTTCGGTGCCTGCAAACATCACTTCTGTAATATCGAATTTCAATAAGTGATTGGCTTTGTGAAACAGTTCTTTGGCTTTGGAGGATTTGTTGTACAAATCTTTCCCCATGCCTATATATTGGGCCCCTTGCCCGGGAAAAACGTAAGCTATCATATAACTTTTTTAAAATATATATTTATTGACGGTTACCGAAAAACCGCAGCAAAAATAGAAATAAAAGTATAAAGTCAAGGTAAAGGGTCAATGCCCCCATAATGGTCATTTTTCGTGTTCCTTCGGCACCTTCAACCATCCCCGCACCAATTCTTTTCAATTTTTGCACATCGTAAGCAGTCAGTCCGGTGAATATCAGCACACCGAGAAAGCTGATAATGTAACCCATGCCACTGCTGTGCATGAACATATTTACGACCATGGCAATGATAATACCAATCAGCCCCATAAACAGGATACTGCCGAATTTGGTCAGGTCGGTTTTGGTGGTATATCCCAAAACAGCCATGAAACCGAACATGCCGGCGGTTATCATAAAAGTTGTAGCTATGGAAGCGCCGGTAAATGCCAGAAATACAAAGCTCAGGCTCATACCCATGAGAATCGCATAAACCACATACAAAAGTGCCAGTGTAGAAGCTGACATTTTGTTAAATCTTGCTGACATCCATATTACAAATCCCAGTGGCGCCAACATTATGATCCATCCGAAGATGGTCATTCCGGTTTTTGTGTACATCGAGGAAAGAAGCTCCGGGCTTGAAGCAAAAAGCCAGGAAGTGATGGCTGTTATTCCTAAAGCCAAAAACATCCAGCCGAATACTCCTGCAAGATAAGTTTTTGCCACCGACACAGCGGCAGGCTTGTTGCCGACGAGGTTGTTTCCAATTTGATTAATATTCATTTCTTTAATGTTTTAAATTCAACAATAAATTAAGACAAATGAGAGGAAATCAAATGAATGAACTCCTCACGCGTCTCTTTTCTTTCAAAAGCTCCCGTAAAATCGGAAGTGGTGGTGACAGAATTTTGTTTCTGCACTCCCCGCATAGCCATACACAAATGTCGTGCCTCAATGACCACTGCAACCCCCAAAGGATTCAATGTTTCCTGAATAGCTGTTTTAATCTGAGTGGTCAGCCGCTCCTGAACCTGCAACCGGCGTGCGTAAGCTTCCACCACGCGGGCAATTTTGCTTAGACCCGTAATATAATTATTGGGGATATAAGCCACATGTGCTTTTCCGATAAAAGGAATCATGTGATGCTCACACAGGGAAAAAATGTCAATATCTTTCACAATGACCATCTGCTTATAATCTTCTCTGAACCGGGCAGACAGCAGGATTTCTTTGGGGTCGTGGTCATAACCCTGCGTTAAAAATTGTATGGCTTTTGCCACACGTAACGGTGTCTTTTCCAGCCCTTCGCGGGTAACATCTTCACCGATAAGTTTTAAAATTTCTTCATAGTGATATTTTAATTTTTCCAGTTTATCCGGAGCGTACTTTTCAATTCTTTCGTAATCAAGCATTACCTTTGGTTTATCCATTTTATCTTTGTTGTAAATATTTATTTTGTTGATTATCCGAAATATTCCACAAAATTATTTTCTGATTCGTAAATTTTTACACAATGAAGTGTAACATCGAGGCCGGAAACCTCTTTTTCTAATTGTTCCCATATACCAATGGTTAGGTTTTCCGTTGACGCCATCCTGTTTTTCATAAAATCCACTTCTATATTGATATTTTTGTGATCGATCTTCTCAATAACTTCTTCCCGGATAATTTTACTCAGCACTTTTAGGTTTATTAGAAATCCTGTTTTGGGATTTACCTCTCCTTTAACGGTAACAAATAGTTCGTAATTGTGTCCATGCCAGTTGGGATTGGAGCATTTGCCAAAAATTTCCAGGTTCTTCTCATCACTGTATTCCGCTCTGAACAGGCGATGGGCAGCATTAAATCGTTCTCTTCTTGTAATATAGATCATAGTATAATTTGTAAAGCAAAGATAGGGTTAATCAAACAGTATAAGGGTTAAAATATCTAAAAACTCGTTTATCTTGGTTGTAACAACGACTATCAGTATTTAATATGTATGGTTTTAACGTTTAATTCTTCGTGTAAGTTCGGTGGCAAAAACAAAATCGTTCAATTCTTTTTTTTCTGTTTTTAAAATCGTCTCTTTGGTTCCTTCCCAGCATAATTTTCCCTCGCTGATAAAGCAGATTTTCTCACCAATCTGGAGTACCGAATTCATATCATGGGTGTTGATAACGGTTGTCATGTTAAATTTTTTGGTCAGGCTGGAGAGCAGATGGTCAATACGCTCGGCAGTTTTTGGGTCCAGTCCGGAGTTAGGTTCGTCGGCGAACAGATATTTAGGCATAAGAGAAATGGCTCTTGCAATGGCTACGCGTTTTGTCATACCGCCGCTCAGCTCTGCCGGATATTTGTTGTTGGTACCGACCAGATTTACATTTTCCAGCACAAAGTTTACTCTCTTCTTTTTTTCTTCCAAACTCATTTCGGTGAACATATTAAGTGGAAACATAATATTATCTTCAACGTTGAGAGAATCAAACAAAGCGCCACCCTGGAACAGCACTCCCATTTCCTGGCGGATATGTTTTCTCTTTTTGTCGGAAAGATTGGAAAAACGACGTCCGTGGAAATCAACCTCACCGCTGTCCACATCGTACAAACCGATACAGCATTTCATCAGTACCGTTTTTCCCGAACCACTCTGACCGATAATCAGGTTAGTCTTTCCCTCCTCGAAAACAGTGCTTACATTATCAATAATTAACTGGTCTCCAAAGCTTTTCGATATGTTTTTCACTTCAATCATGTGAGTAGTAGTTGGGTAAGAATCAAATCGGAGAAAATTATCAGGATGCTGCTGACAACAATGGCTTCAGTACTGGCCTGACCCACTTCCACCGAGCCGCCTTTTACCGTATAGCCTTTGTAAGCGGAGACGGAAGTGATGATAAAAGCAAAAACAACGGTTTTTATTAAGGCATAAGTCAGTGTGAACGGGTCGAACCACGATCGAATACCGATAATATAATCCGCTGAGGGAATTAATCCGGTGATGGACCCCATAATCCACCCCCCTAAAATACCGAGAAAAATGGAAAAAACTATCAGGACGGGGAAATAAAGCATGGCAGCAACTATTTTCGGTAATATCAGATAATTAGGAGGATTAACCCCCATTACCCGCAGCGCATCAATCTGTTCTGTTATGCGCATGGTTCCTATTTCCGAGGCAATTCGCGACCCTACTTTTCCGGCCAGTATCAGGCAGATAATGGTGGGAGAAATCTCCAATACCAGCATTTGCCGTGTGGAAAAACCAATAATGGATTTTGCAATAAATGGGGAATCAATGTTATAAGCCATTTGAATGGCAATGATGGCGCCGATAAAAAGAGAAATGATAGAAATAATGCTGATAGAATCAACCCCGAGTCGTTTGAAATCATACAATAGCTGGCGCCGGAATATAAAGCCTTTGTCCGGCCTTTTAAAAGCCTGAAACACTATGACAACATATTCGCCTATTTGATACAATATCTTCATAATGATGGGGCTAAATTACAGAATTTTGATGGATGATATGCTGATTTGAAATAGTCATATCAAATAATATTATGCCTGAGGCCGACATGTTTTGATTTGCTGTCAGGAATAGACTGTTATGGAACGAGCTGCAAGCTCGCACCAATGGGGGCGTGTTTTTTTGTTTATTTTACGAAAATATTGCAGACATATATAATAAATTCTCATTTTTGCCGCTTTAATAAATACAAATAAATAAATTTTATGGAAAATCACAACGAAAAATATTGTCTTTTTTGCAAAAGAAACTCCGAACAGGTTCCTTTGGTACAACTTGATTTTAAAGGGAAAAATTATTGGATTTGCCCGCAGCACATACCTGTCTTAATACACGATCCGGCACAGATGGAAGGTATGCTTCCCGGAGCTGAAAATATGCAGGCAGGCTAAAAAGCGGTCTTTTTTTTATTCGGATAGAATTTATAAACAGTTGATTTTAAGAAGTTTCAATAGCTGAAAAACAAAAAAATTTGCCCGGATGAAAAAAATTACTTATTTTTGACAAAATTGAAAACAATTATCTCACTTAAAATCTTTTAATTATGAAAAAATTTAGCATACTTCTTATTGCCGTTCTTATTAGCGGAATAACGTATGGCCAGTTTCATATCGGGCCGCAGATTGGGTACACGTCCTCAAAACTTTCTTATAAAGGCTCTGATATTAACAGTGGTTTAAAAAACAATATGTTGATTGGTGTTTTTATGCGCATCGGGAAAAAGATTTATGTACAGCCCGAAGTGAATTACATGACACAGGGAAGTGTTTTTAAATTTCCCACACTCGGCAGTACCTCTGTTGTTGAGCAGGATGTTAGTCTGAAAACAATTCAGGTTCCTTTAAGTTTGGGATGGCAGGTTTTGAATCTGAAAGTCATTAAATTTAGAATTTTTGGTGGCGCTACAGCCAACTTTATTGTAAATAAAACCATCAACACCAAAAATGGAAGCCCGAAAGATTACTTGTTGCCAAGTGATTTTAACGATATTCAATGGCAATATCAGGTTGGTGCGGGAATAGATTTTTTGATGCTTGCCCTTGATGTAAAATATTATGGTGGAATAAATAATCTTTTCAATGGTTCGGTTAAGTACAATAGCACAACCCGTACGGTTGCCGGGTCCGCCAGTGCTTTTGAAGTTACCCTCGGCTGGAAGATCTTGTAAATAGCGGCTTAATCAGTACAAAAAAATGTCAGTACTTTTGTGCTGGCATTTTTTCGTGTTCTTTTGTGTCTGATGCCTATTATCCGAATTGTTATGAAACGAACATTTATCGCTGTTTTGCTTCTTCTGTTTTTAATGGCCGGATTGTCTTCATGTTGGCACAGGCAACGGAAAATCCCTGTTGTTCCCGAAAGTAAGTTACCCAAAGTACAGATAGATATTCATCGTTACGGGAAGGCGCTCTTTAGTCTTGACTTAAAAAATTTTAAAGCAGGTTTAAAAAAAATAAAACCTGAATTTCTTCCGTTTTTAAATGCCGATTTAAATGATACCGCTAATATACACAAGCTCTATGCTTATGTAACCGATACTCAGATTCGTTACGTTTATCGTAAAACCATAAAGGTTTTCCCAAACCTGAATAGCGAACGGCAGCAACTCCGGTCGGCATTTGCACATTTGAAATATTATTATCCCGCTTACCATTTGCCGGAGGTTTATACCTATGTTTCCGATTTGGATTACGGACAGCCTGTAATGAAAAATGATTATGCTGTTGTTATTGCTTTGGACGATTATCTCGGGGAAAAGTTTCCGCTTTATTCCGACTTGAACATTCCGCTTTATCATCGTCATTGTATGACCAAAGAAAACATAGTTGTTGATGTTGTACGAACACTTTACCGGCAGGATTTTCGCCAGCGTTTTCAACCGAAAACCCTTTTGGACAATATGATGGAAGGCGGCAAGGAACTTTATTTTCTGGATGCCATGCTGCCGAATATTCCCGACACGCTGAAAATTTGTTACACACAAAAACAGTTGCAGTGGATGAAACGAAACAAAAAAGCAGTTTGGGCTGTCATGGTAAAAAACAGGTTTTTGTATGCTACCGGTTACATGCTCATCAACAAGATGATGCAGCCCGGGCCGTTCAGCAATGGCTTTTCGCACAACTCTCCGCCGGCTATGGCAAGATGGTTTGGCTGGCAAATGGTTCGCGAATACATGTGGAAACACCCGAAGGTAACCCTTCAGCAGCTTTTGAAAATGAAAAATGCTCAAACACTCCTCGAAGATTCAGGTTATAAACCATGATTTTTCAGCGCCAGACTTTTGGCGACAATTCCGGAAATTTTATCCACCGGTATCCGTTCCTGTTTCATACTGTCGCGCTCGCGTAGCGTAACAGTGTTGTCCTCCAGCGTTTGATGATCCACGGTAACACAGAAAGGGGTTCCGATGGCATCGTGGCGGCGATAACGTTTTCCGATGGTATCTTTTTCCTCGTAAAAACACATAAAATCGTATTTCAAACCATCCATAATTTCACGGGCTTTCTCCGGCAGACCATTTTTTTTGATTAACGGAAAAACTGCAATTTTGTATGGTGCAAGAAAAGCAGGCAGTTTCATAACAACACGCCGGGCGCCACCTTCCAGATTTTCTTCGGTGTATGCGTTACTCAGCAGCGCCAGAAACATACGGTCCAGACCAATGGAAGTTTCAATGACGTAAGGGACATAACTTTCGTCGATTTCCGAATCGAAATATTGCAGCTTTTTGCCGGAATACTTTTCATGGGCACTCAGATCGAAGTTGGTACGCGAATGGATACCTTCCAATTCTTTGAACCCCATGGGAAACTCAAATTCAATGTCGGCGGCAGCATTGGCGTAATGTGCCAGTTTATCATGGTCGTGAAAACGAAACTTTTCTGCCGGAATACCGGTAGAAAGATGCCATTTCATACGCTCGGCTTTCCAAAATTTATACCATTCCATTTCGGTTCCGGGACGTACAAAAAACTGCATTTCCATCTGCTCAAATTCCCGCATACGAAAGATAAACTGCCTGGCTACAATCTCATTTCTAAAGGCCTTCCCGGTTTGTGCAATGCCAAAAGGTATTTTCATGCGTGAGGACTTCTGCACATTCAGGAAGTTCACAAAAATGCCCTGAGCTGTTTCGGGACGAAGGTAAATCTTAGAAGTGCTATTGGATACGGAACCTATTTGGGTGGAGAACATAAGGTTAAACTGCCGTACTTCTGTCCAGCTTTTGGATCCGGAAACCGGATCAGCAATCTCCAAGTCTTCAATAAGTTGTTTTATGGCCGCCATATCCGAGCGGTCCATAGCCGGGTAGAGGCGATTTTTGATCTCTTCTATCTTTTTTTGGTTGGCCAGCACCCGCGGGTTGGTTTCCGAAAACTGTTGTTTGTTGAAACTGTCGCCAAACCGTTTCCTGGCTTTGGTTATCTCTTTGTCGATTTTGGCTTCTATTTTGGCGAGATAATCTTCCACCAGCACATCCGCACGATAGCGCTTTTTTGAATCTTTATTGTCGATGAGCGGATCGCTAAAAGCATCCACATGTCCCGAAGCTTTCCAGACCATGGGATGCATAAAGATGGCAGCATCGAGACCCACAATGTTTTCATTCATTTGCACCATGGCTTTCCACCAATAATTACGGATGTTTTTTTTTAGCTCAACGCCGTTCGGGCCGTAATCATAAACGGCACTCAGCCCGTCATAAATATCACTCGAAGGATAAACAAATCCGTACTCTTTTGCATGAGCAATAATTTTTTTCAATAAATCTTCTTGATGTGCCATAAAAAGCTTTTTATAAATTTCCTGAAAAAGGAATTAATTAAAAATTAATTGGTAAAAAAGTCAACAATATTACCGAGAGCGCCGCCAGTGATACAAATTTCGTCCACTTTGTATTGTTCGTTGCCACATTTCGGGCAAACATATTTCCGTTTTTCCATGGAGACAAATTTTTAAGTGCGCAAAATTACAAATATTCGGGTAAAGTAATCAGCTTAGAAAAGTTAGACGAGGAAGAAAAGTGTTAAGGGCTTGTTAAGAAACAACTACTCCGTTTATACTCATTCTTTTGCCCGCTAACTTCGTTAAAAAGCCTCGCCGTAGCTTTGCTATGCCTGCATTTTTTGCCTCGTTATCGAACAAAATAACTTCGCCTAATTCGGAGAACTTATTTCGTAACAAACCCTAAGCGTGAATTGTAAAAGAATTTGTTTAAAGGCTAAAGTTTAAAACAAGCGGAGTTTCATTGTCTGCCATTTCGAACGCTGCCGGCATATTTCGTGTGCCGGCAAAAGCGATATCTTCTGGTAAATAATACACACAGAAATTAAATGCGGCCTACCATTCACTTCCGAGCTCCTCACAAAGGCAGAGTCCTTTAAACATTGTTTAACATTTCTACGACATTACCGTGTTGTTCCCTCGTTGCTTTTTTCTTTACTTTTGAGCCCGAATAATTTAGTAAAGAAAAAACGGCTTGTATTGCATTGTTCGGGCGGGAAAACGGAAAGGTTGTATTTTTTGATCAAAGCAATGTAAATAACGGATAAACGGGAAAAGGTTAAATGAAAATAGAAATTGTCAATACTTCAAAACATGCCTTGCCGAAATACGAAACTGTCGCGTCGGCGGGGATGGATTTACATGCCAATCTAACTACGCCCATGCGGATAGCCCCCATGGAGCGTGTTTTGGTGCCGACCGGATTGTACATTGAACTTCCGGTAGGATATGAGGCCCAGGTGCGCCCGCGTAGCGGACTGGCATTAAAAAGAGGTGTTACCGTACTGAACAGTCCCGGCACCATCGATGCCGATTATCGTGGAGAAATACAGGTGATTTTAATTAACCTTTCCAATGAAATTTATGAAATTATCGATGGCGACCGCATAGCACAGATGGTTATCTCCTCACATGTTCAGGCGCAGTGGGACGAAGTGAAAATCCTATCTGAAACCAGGCGGGGTACGGGAGGATTCGGTCATACAGGAGGAAAATAAGAAGAAACAATTAACAATAACAGAATAATGGCAACTAAAATAAAAGTATTTATCCTTTTGGTTATTATGGCTGGCGGAAGTCAGGTTTTTGCCCAGGGGAAACATCATAGAAGAAAAAAGGAAAGACAACAGGCCCTGATTTCGCAGACTCGTTATAAAGAAGCTGATTTGTTTGCCCGTGCCATAACTTACAAGGAAACCGGCCGTCTGCAACAGGCAGACAGTCTTTTGACGCTGGTTTTAAAGATCAATCCCCAAGATGCTGCTGCAAATTATGAAAAAGCCCGCCTTTTGTCGGCCTATGGTAATAATAAAGAGGCACTTGTGCTATCTAAAAATGCTGTTAAACAGGACAGCACCAACAAATGGTATCAGGTACTTTATGCCAACCTCTCTAAAGTTACCGGCCATTACAAAGATTATCTGAATACCTATAAAAAGCTTTGTGAAAAAGAACCCGGAAATGTACGTTTCCAAAACGAACTTGCCTTTGCGTACTATTTTACCGGTGACTATGCGCATGCCGTTCAAACCTATCGTATCGTAGAGATGCTGATGGGAATAAATCCTCAGCTTACCAAACAAATTGCCGGCCTCTATCTTCGTATTGACAAGAAGGACTCAGCACTTGTGCAGTACAAAAGGCTGGTAAAATTCAATCCCGAAAATGTCAGGGCTTATGCCATGCTGGCTGAATTTGCTGCTAAAAACCAGTTTCCTAAAACAGCCGAATGGGCTTATAGACAAATTATCCGGCTCAATCCACAAAATCCGTATGTACATATTTCGCTGGCCGATTTTTACAGAAAAAACGGAAAACCGGCACTCTCTTTTGAAGAATTAAAAAAAGGTTTTGCCAATTCGAAACTCGGTACCAAGACTAAAATTAACCTGCTTTTAACCTACTATTCGGGGTCACTGTCCAATGACCAAAAAGCACAGGCACTTGAACTGGCCGAAGTTATAAAAGCGGCACAGCCCTCTGATTCGCTGGCCGACTCATTTTACGCCAGCATGCTTTATGAGAATAAAAAATATAAAGAGGCCCGGCCGCTGATACGAAAAATACTTATTAACAACCAGGATAATTATTCTTTTTGGGTGCAGTTGCTTTTCTCCGACCTTTACCTCAACGATGACAAAACACTGGAAACCGATGCCGCCGTCACCATTAAAAAATTTCCACAAAAACCAATCCCGTATCTGCTCGGAGGCATTGCACATTTTCAGTTAAAAGATTATAAAAAGGCGAAAGAGCTTTTAGAAAAGGGTAAAAATCTGGCTTCCGGCAATAATGCTCTTCTTGAAAACTTTTATTCTTCGCTTGGAGACACTTATCATGAACTGAAAGAAAACACAGCCTCTTACAACGCTTACGATGAAGTTTTAAAGATGAATAGTGAAAACACCGTTGTGCTGAATAACTATGCTTACTATCTGGCACTTGATGGCGTACATTTGGACAAAGCAGCAGCCATGGCAAAAAAAGCGGTCGATCTGGACCCGTACAACCAAAACAATCTTGACACATACGCGTGGGTGCTTTACAGGCAAAAAAAATATAACCAGGCGCTGATGTGGGAACAAAAAGCTTTGGATAACGGCGGGAAAACCAGCGGTGTGGTGGTTGAGCATTATGGCGATATCCTGTACCGGCTGGGGAAACACAAAGAAGCTCTCGTGCAATGGAAAAAAGCCATAAAAATGAAAGATCATTCCAAACTTCTCGAGAAAAAAATTAAAACCGGAAAATTGTATGAGTAGAAATTCCCGTCTTTTGCTGTTAATAGGTCTTTTGGGAGGAGGTCTTTTCTTTTTTTCTGCCTGTAGTTCTATCAAACCGCTGGCCGGAAAAACTACTTTAAAGGAGATGTCTTTTGACCAGCTTTACGGGAAGATGGAAAAGAGCAAACAACCCTTTTCTTATTTAAATGCAAAACTGAGCGTTTCTTACCAAAAAGGAAATAAAGAGCCGGTACAGTTCAGAGCTCAAATGCGTTTGAAAAACGACAGCATCATTTGGATGAGTATTGTTCCCGCCATGGGCATTGAAGCCGCCCGCGTGGTACTTACCACCGACTCGGTAAAACTGCTGAATCGTATGAAAAAGAACTATCTCCTCGGCTCTTACCATTTGCTTGACAGCCTTATGCATACAAACATCAATTACGACATGCTGCAGGCGCTGCTTTTGGGAAATAATGTTGGCTATCTCCGTGTAGATTCGGCTGCCAAAGTGGATAATCAGCAATATCTGCTGGAGATAAAAATGCAAATGCCGGTTAGAGATTCCGTCTCCGGAAGCCAATTTTTGACACAGAAAATCTGGCTTAATCCTGAAACATTTAATATAAAAACGTTGCTTTTGAGTGAGAGCGGCATGCCGGGTAAAGATTTACAGATTTTTTACGATAAATATCAAAATATTGATGGGTTCACAATTCCGTTAAAAATGCAAATTGTCATCAATGCCAGGCAGAAAATAATCATTAACATCACTTACAAAAAAGCTGAAATCAATATCCCGCACAATTTTCCGTTTATCATTCCAGGTAAGTATAAAAAGCTTATCTAATAGTTTTTAGCTTCTAATTCCTTTGAAAATCAATCGGTTAACAGAATCCCTTTCCGGTAATAAAGCAATCCTGTAAAATCCGGATTTTGGTTTTTGATATTCGGGTTTTGCGTTTATCTTTGCCTTTATGTAACAGATGCAGCCATGGTCAGGATAAAATCCTCTTTTCTGCTTTTTTTTATTTTCTTTTTTATAAGAATTACGCCCGGATTTTCCCAGACCAAAACCAGCAGCCTGAAAGCCAAACGCCAAAAACTGGAAAAAGAAATAATCTATACCAATCATCTTATTGCCGAGGTAAACAAGAGCAAAAAAAATACGGTTTACGAACTGCGGCTTATTAATAACAGGATTAGCATGCGCCGGAGGTTGATCGTTATTCTAAAAAAAGAAATTGTAACACTATCCAATACAATTGCAGTTACCGGCATTAAAATAAGGGATTTGAATATCCACCTTGACACCCTGAAAAAAGAGTATGCCCACATTGCCTGGTACCTTTACAAAAACGATAATAATTACAACCGGTTAATCTTTCTTTTTTCTGCAAAGGACTTCAACCAGGCTTACCAGCGTCTGCGTTACCTTGATGAAATCTCCGCCTATATCCGAAAAGAAGCCGGACGAATTAAAAATATCGAAAAACAAAAAAATAATAAGTTAAACAAACTGATTTGGGATAAAGCCGAGAAGAAAGCGCTGTTGGATCAGGAAACCACGCAGCTTTCGCAATTACAATTGGAGCAACACAAAAAATCCAGACTGAAACAGAAACTGTCCGGACAGGAGAGAAGCTTGCGTGCACGCCTGAGAGAGAAGCAAAAGGAGTCGAAACGGTTACAGGTGCAGATTGAAAAGGCCATTGCCATTTCTGCTAAAAAAGCAGCTGCCAAAACAAAGTCCAGAAAATTTACCGCCTCGGAAATACGGCTTTCTTCTTCCTTTATGGCAAACAAAGGGCGGCTGCCCTGGCCGGTGAAAAACGGTGTGGTTTCCCAAACATTCGGTATTCACAACTATCCGGTTTTGAAACATGTTAAAATCAAAAACAACGGTATTAATATTGCTACATCCAAAGGGAGCATGGCACGAGCTGTATTCCCCGGCAGCGTTGTCAATATCGTCCGGATTACTAACACTAACATCGCCGTTATTCTGAAACACGGAAATTATTATACGGTCTATTCCGAATTGGACAGGGTGTTGGTAAAAAATAACCAGCGGGTGTTACAACATCAGGCTTTGGGAGTGATTCATACCAATCTGCAGGGGAAAACAGTAATCCATTTTGAAGTCTGGCACGAAAAAGACCTGCAAAACCCGGCTTACTGGCTCAGGAAAAATGCACGGTAAAAGCAATTGGAATCAGATAAAAAGCCAAAAAAATATCCGGAACTGTTATTGTTTGTAATTTTATAGACTTTTTAAATAAAATTAAATTTTAAGAAAAATGGCAACAGTAATAATTGAAAAATTAACCGAAGAAGAAATTGCCCGGAGAGGTATCCGGTCATGGCCTGTATGGGAAAAAGAGGTTTCCCGCTTTTCATGGACTTATGATAGTGAAGAACAATGCCTTATTCTCGAAGGGGATGTGGCTATCGAAACAGCCGATGGTAATTTTACACTAAAACCCGGCGACTTTGTAACGTTTGAGACCGGGCTGGAATGTGTTTGGGATATCCGTTCGGCGGTTAAAAAACATTATCATTTTTCATGAGCGACCTGAAAGGCGGCATCGTCGTTCGTTCCACCGGAAGTTTTTATGTGATAAAAACTTCAGACGGACTGTTGTTTCGATGCAAGCTCAAAGGACGTTTTAAAATCAAAGGTATACGTACGACCAATCCCCTTGCGGTTGGCGATAGTGTGGATTTTAAGCTGCCTGCAGATGGTAATACCGGCCTGATTGTACATATTCACGAACGAAAAAACTACATTATTCGCAAAGCGACTAATTTATCCAAAGCTTCCCATATTATTGCTGCGAACCTCGATCAGGCAGTTTTTATCGGCTCACTAATAAAACCCAGAACTTCTACCGGCTTTATCGACCGTTTTCTTGTTACTGCCGAAGCCTATCACATACCCGTGGCGTTGATTTTTAATAAATTCGACTTGTATGATGAAGGCACAAAAGAAAAGCTGGACTATTTTGTAAAAACTTATGTTGCAGCCGGATACAAATGTTTGATAACTTCTGCCAAAAAGGGCTTTCATTTGGAAGAGTTTAAAAAAATGTTGCAAGGTAAGATGAGCTTACTCACGGGTCATTCAGGTGTTGGGAAGTCGGCATTAATTAATAAAATTGACCCTTCGCTTAACCTGAAAGAAGGTGAAATTTCCCGTGTTCATTTAAAAGGTAAACATACCACCGCCTTTGCAGAGATGTTTCCGCTGGCGTTTGGCGGCAACATCATCGATACACCGGGCATCAAGGAATTTGGACTTGTTGAATTTGAAAAACCGGAGTTGGGACAACGTTTTCCCGAAATCCGCCGGCTTATGGACCGGTGCCGTTTTTCGGACTGTCTGCATGTAAACGAGCCTGGATGTGCCGTCCGCGAAGCCGTTAAAAAAGGCACCTTCCCCCTGTTTCGCTATCAAAACTACCTTAACATGCTCCACGATATCAAGGCAATTACATATTAATTGAAAGGATAATGGAGTGATGTGCCGAAGCAATATTTACGGATTAAAGTCTCCACAAAAGTCTTTATTTCTCCCAACACTCATTCCCACATTCCCACATTCCCACATTATCACATTACCGCATTACTCCATTTTTCGTTTACTTTATTGTACTCTGTCCAGCTCCACGGTGAAATGCCTCAGGATAGGGGCTTCTTTCAAAATTTTCAGTCCTTTGATGATTTCTGTCCTGCGGTCGTAAACGTTTATCACCGCAGCAGCTACATAATCCATGTGATTGTTGGTGTAAACCCTTCGCGGAATAGCGAGCCGCAACATCTCCAGGTCGGGATAACGGTTTTTGCGGGTGTCCGGATCGCGGTCGGCCAGCAACGTGCCGATTTCCACGCCTCTGACGCCACCTTCGATGTAGAGTTCCACACCCAGCGTTTGCGCCACAAATTGCTCTTTTGGCAGGTTGGGTAAAAACCGTTTGGCATCAATAAAAACGGCGTGTCCTCCGTAGGGATACTGAATGGGAATACCATAATCACGCAGTTGTTTTCCGAGGTGGGCTACCTGTGAAATGCGTGTTTCGAGATAATCGAATTCGGTGCCTTCGTAAAGTCCCTGTGCCAGCGCATTCATGTCGCGTCCGGACATGCCGCCGTAGTTGATAAAGCCTTCGAAAAGGATGGTGAACATGCTGGCTTTTTCAAAAAGATCTTTGCTGCGGAACCCGATAAAACCTCCCATATTTACAATTGCATCCTTTTTACTGCTCATGGTCATGCCATCGGCCTGAGCAAACATTTCATGCACAATTTCATGGATGGATTTGTCTTTGTAAGTCTTCTCACGCATTTTGATAAAATAGGCGTTTTCGGCAAAGCGGGCAGAATCGAAAAACACCGGAATTCCGTAATTGTCAGCAAGCTTTTTCACGGCTTTCATGTTTTCGATGGAAACCGGTTGTCCGCCGGAAGAATTACAGGTTATGGTAACCATGATGAGCGGAATACGCTCCGTTGGATATTTTTTTAACACCGCCTCCAACTTGTTGAGGTCCACATTACCTTTGAAGGGATGGTCAAGCTCGGTGTGAAAAGCTTCGTCGATGGTACAATCGATAGCGTGAGCTTTGCGGAATTCAATATGGCCTTTTGTGGTATCGAAATGAGTGTTTCCGGGAATGATGTCGCCCTCTTTTATCATGGTCGAAAACAGAACATTTTCAGCCGCCCGGCCCTGGTGTGTGGGCAGAAAATAGTCAAAACCGGTAATGTCGCGGACAGCATCTTTCAGCTTGTAATAAGAAGAAGCGCCGGCATAACTTTCGTCGCCGAGCATCATGGCCGACCACTGTTTGTCGCTCATGGCGCCGGTACCCGAATCGGTGAGCAGGTCTACAAAAACCCGGTTGCTGCGCAGATTAAACAGGTTATATTTGGCTTCTTTTATCCATCTGATGCGTTCTTCGCGGGTGCTCCTGTAGATTTGTTCTACGGTTTTTATTTTATAGGATTCTGCAAAAGGTAATTCCATTTTATTAAATATTTAAAATTGAAAAAATGATCTGAAAAACGGAGGTAGTTCAGATTAGCAGAACCGGTCTCTTTCTTTGATGTTCAGAAAGATTGTCTTAGAATGTACATTTGACAATGACAACATGTTGTTGTGATTTGCTCACAAAAGTAAACAAATTTTTTTGATTTATCTTTAAACGACTTCATTAAAAAAAGAAAAAACCGGGTATTCGTGCGTCGTCAAACGGTTGTCAAACTATAGTCAGGCAATTGCCATTCTTCCGCTCTTTCACCCCATCACCCTTTCGCGTCGTCATTCTCTGCAGCAGGGATGGAAAAGGCATCCGCCGGGAACAACGATATAGCGGGCAGCGCAGTAAGGTTTGCGTCGGCCCTTACTTTGAGCATGGGCGCCCAAAGCAATACGCGGGAACCGAAGTTACCCTACAAAGACACCACTCTTTAAAAATTGTTAAAATCCTTATTCTTCCATCTAAATGATTAACTTTGCATACTCAAAACAAATAAAATCAATTTAATATCATGCGAAAAGTACTTCAAACATTGGGGCTTATTACCATCGTACTGCTGGTTTTTGCCTCTTGTCAAAATCAAAACAACAAAACGGGAAGTCAGTTTACCGTTAACATGAACATTAAAAACTTAAAGCAGGATTCTAAGGTTGTCATGCAAAAACGTGAAGCAGGCAAATGGGTTAAAAAGGATTCTGTTATTCTGAAAAATGGTATTGGTGAATTGAAAGGCCATGTAGTGGGGCCAACGCTTTACTATTTAACTATAAAAAAGTTTAATATGTACCTTCCTGTGTGGGTCGAAAATAGCAATATTACCGTAGATGCTGATTTGCAAAATCTGCGTCATCCGGTTATCAAAGGCTCAAAATCACAAGACGAATTTAATGCCTATGTCGATTCCACCAGAAGATTTTTAGTTCAGGAACAAAAGCTCGGTATAAAATACAGCCAGGCACGTGTTCAGAGAAATAAAAAAATGATGAACGATCTGAAAGACCAATATAACCAGATTGAAAAAGACAAGACTGATTACATGCTTGGTTATATCAAACGGCACAATAAAGATGTTGTTTCGTCTTACATTGCCATGAGCAGCTCTTTCGGTTTAAGTTTAAACCAGTTGGAAACTGCTACTAATTCTCTTGACACAAGTCTTGCCAACAATCAATATGTCAAATATTTAAAGGCACGTGTTGCCACCCTGAAACATGTTGCTATAGGACAGCCTTATGTTAATTTCACGTTGAATGATGTGGCGGGAAAACCACTTTCGCTCTCTTCGGTGGTGAAAACTCATAAATATATTTTGGTTGATTTTTGGGCTTCCTGGTGTCTGCCCTGCCGCATCGAAAACCCCAATATTGTGAAAGCTTATAATGAATTTAAAGGTAAAGGATTTACTGTTTTTGGCGTTTCTCTCGACAAAAATCATAAAGCATGGGTGGCTGCCATTAAAAAAGATGGGTTGGTCTGGCCACAAGTTTCAGACCTGAAATTCTGGAGCTCTGCTGCCGCAAAACTTTACGGCGTACAGTCTATCCCGCATAATGTGTTGATTGGCCCCAAAGGAAAAATTATTGCTGAAAATTTGAGAGGTGATGCCTTAGAGAACAAGTTAGGAGAGTTAATGAAATAAATTCGGTCAACCTCATTTCAAAAAAGTCCTGTTCAATTGATGAACAGGACTTTTTTTATGCATTAGAAAATTCCCCTTAATGAAACTCTTTTTTTGCTAAATTTGTAAAAAAAACAAAGATAGCAAGGCTCTTGCTGTTTTCAGCTTCCCTTTTTATCCGACAATAACAAATTATTTTAAGTTAACATATTGATCATTATGGGAAAATTTACGTTTCCGAAACGGGGTTTACTTTTGGTTTTTCTCTTAGCCGGTTTTATTCAATTTTCGCAGGCACAGGAGTGGCGAAGCAATTTACCACAGAACAAACTAAAGAACCACACACTGACCCTAAAAGATTATCAGCAGGCTTTCGCAAAATACTGGAGTAAGGAACGGTTTAAAAAAGCACCCGCAGAAGAAAACAAAGTTCGCGATGAAAATTACGAAAAATTTAAACGTTGGGAATGGTACTGGGAAACACGTGTAACACCCGGAACAGAGGCTTTTCCACAGAAAAATGCATGGGATGTTTTTAAACAATATATGGCTGGTTTGCCGAAAGATATACAAGCGCAAGATAAGGGAAACTGGGTGAGTGATGGACCAAATCAGACCAAAGGAGGTTATGCGGGCCTGGGTCGCGTGAATTGCGTTGCATTTAGTCCGGTAGATACGAATACGCTTTATGTGGGAACGGCATCCGGAGGTATTTGGAAAACTACTGATCTCGGGGGTCATTGGACGCCTTTGGGTGATTTTAACATGGCTTTGGGGGTTGCCGATATTGTAGTTGAAAACCATGGCGGCGACGACATTGTTTATCTCGGAACGGGTGACAAAGACCATTGGGATACATACTCCATCGGCGTTTTAAAATCAATTGATGGTGGTAAAACATGGGAAAAAACAGGGTTGTCCTGGAAACAAAGCTACTATGGCATGGTTTATCGTATTTTAAAGGATCCGGACGATGACAACACATTATATGTTTCCACAAATAAAGGTTTATTTAAAACTACAGATGGTGGCGATACGTTTAAAATGATCGATGCCCATCATTTCAGGGATATTGAATTCCAACCCGGCTCCAATACAGTGATGTATGGTGGAGATTCATGGGGCGGTATTTATTACAGCATCGATGCCGGCAACAGTTGGACACAGGTAGTTGATAAGTCTAATGCTAAGGCCGGCCGGGTTGCCATCGCTGTTAGTGCCGACAGCAGTAATGTTGTTTACGGGCTTATTGTTGCCTCCGATAATGGCTTGTACGGGGTTTACCGCTCCCGTGATTACGGGCGTACCTTTAAACTGGTTCAAGACACGATAAATCTTCTGGGATGGAACTGCTCGGGAGATGATACCGGCGGCCAGGGTTGGTACGATTTGGCTTTTGCAGCCGATCCGCATAATGCCAACAAAATTTATGTGGGTGGTGTGAATGACTGGACTTCTTCTGATGGAGGAAAACACTGGAAATTAGCCAACCATTGGTCAAGTACCTGCGGCGGGAAAAACGATATTGTACATGCCGATAAACATTACCTGGCTTTCCAGCCTGAAACCAATGCGCTTTTTGAAGGTAATGATGGTGGTATTTATAAATCTAAAGATGGAAGACACTGGACCGACCTCACCAGTGGCATGGCCATCAGTCAGATCTATCGGCTGAGCACATCCGCCACCGTCAATGATGAAGTACTCACCGGCCTTCAGGATAACGGGACAAAATTACTTTTCTCGAGTAAATGGTACGATGTTATCGGCGGCGATGGCATGGATTGTCAGATTGATTATACTAATGGGAATGTGCAGTATGGCGAATCGCCCAATGGGGATATCGAAAGGACAAAAGACCGTTGGCAGGATTCTAAAGATATTAGCTCAGGCATAACCGGAAAAGGTGCCTGGGTTACACCCTTTCTTTTGGATCCAAAAGAACACAAAACCATTTATATCGGATATCAGGATGTGTTTAAGTCAACCGACCAGGGCGATAGCTGGACAAAACTTTCAAGTTGGGATGGGAAAACCTTGCGCTCGCTTGCCGTTGCACCATCTAATCCGCAATACATTTATGCTGCTACGTATTCTATCCTTTACAGAACAACCGATGGCGGACAAACATGGAAAAAGATTACGGGTTCTCTTCCGGTTAATTATGCCAGTATTACTAACATTACCGTTAAAAACGATAATCCCGATAAGGTTTGGATTACTATGGGGGGATTTAATAATCTCGGTGTCTTTGAGACAAGAAACGGAGGTGAAAGCTGGGATAACGTATCTACAGGACTCCCTGAAATACCTATTAATTGTATCGTACAAGACACACTGAAAAAAGATACTACAGAATTGTACGCCGGAACCGATTTGGGCGTTTATGTGCGAAAAGGCCAGTCGCGCTGGATTCCTTTTATGGGACATCTTCCCAATGTTATTGTAAACGACCTTAAAATTCAGTATGACCATCAGGGTAGTGGCAAATTGTATGCCGCTACCTTTGGTCGTGGTTTATGGTCTTCTCCCTTGTTTACCGGCTACATCCCACAGATTAAACAAGCAGATTTTGAAGCCGATAATGTCAATCCTTTCGTGGGCGATACGGTTAGTTTCACCGATTTATCTACCAATAAGCCCATTGCCTGGAAATGGGAGATTACGCCCAATACTGTTACTTATATGGTGGGAAGCGATACTTCTCAAAATCCAAAAATTAGCTTTAATGCTGTCGGTTCATATACAGTAAAACTTACTGCTTATGATGCAGACACTTCTTACACCAAGATAAAACAAAATTACATTAAGGCAAAAAGCCCACTTAGCGTTAAGGTTATCGCTAACCGTACAACTATTTGTTCTGGTGATACAACGCAGTTATTTGCTGTTGCGAACGGCGGCTCCGGTAACTATGTCTTTAATTGGGGCTCAACTCCATTTGGCTTTTTCTCATCAAAGCAAAATCCCATAGTCAAACCTGGTGCCGATTCTGTTACCTATAGTGTATCGGTTTATGACGGTGGTTTAGTTGCTAACGGTAGTATTAAAATATACCGGGAGGAATGTACAGGAATTCATAATAATGAAGCATTGCTGGGAAAAGTTAATCTTTTCCCTAATCCTAATTCCGGAAATTTTGTAATTGAGGCACAGAAAAACATTTACCGTATTGAAATTGTCAGCCAGAACGGAGCAAAAGTATTCAGCAGGGTTTACAACAGTAATAGAATTGTTGTAAATAAGACCCTGGCAAACGGAATTTATTTTGTGGAAATATTCATAGGTTCCGAGTCAGGCGTTAAAGGAATGATTACGCGCAAACTGGTCGTTCAGTAAAGGATTACACACTCCTTCCTCAGTGTATTTGAGGTTCTTTAGTTTTTCCTGCTGATGGTAAATTCAATGATTTGTTCCAGGGCCCGGCGGGCTTCATTATCCGGAAACTCATGCAGTAGTTCTATGGCTTTGCTTTTGTATTCCATCATTTTATTTCGGGCATAGTCAATACCGCCCGATGCCTGAACCTCGTTTATGAGCAGCTTCACACTTTTGACATCCTGATTTTTTCTTTTAATAATACGGATAATCTTCTTTTTCCCGGCATTGTCTGTGTTATTCATCAAATAAATTAAAGGGAGCGTAATTTTTTTTTCTTTGATATCCATGCCGGAAGGTTTGCCCGTAACGGATGTTTTTCTATAATCCAGCAAGTCATCCATGATTTGAAAAGCAATGCCGGTAAATTCGCCTACGTGCCAGAGTTTTTCTATTTTTTTTCGGTCGGTTATGGTTGATGATGCTCCGGTGGCAAAACAGGAAGCCATTAATGAAGCCGTTTTCTTTCTGATAATTTCAAAATAGATGTCTTCGCTGATATCCAGTTTCCGGGCTTTTTCCATTTGCAACAGTTCTCCTTCGCTCATATCACGCGTTGCCTTGGCAACAAATTCAAGCAAATGATGATTGTTGGTTTCCACCGCCAGTAAAAGTCCTTTTGCCAGGAGATAATCGCCGGCAAGCACCGCTATTTTATTTTTCCATAATGCATTGATAGAAAATAGTCCACGGCGTTTATTCGAATCATCTACCACATCATCGTGTACCAGTGTGGCGGTATGCAGCAGTTCGATGAGCGTAGCGGCATAATACGTTGTTTCACTGATTTCTCCCATCATTTTTGCCGAGTACATCACGATGATTGGCCTGATTTCCTTTCCTTTTGTTTTCAGGATATACTTCATAATGATGTCCAGCAATGGCACTTTGGACCGAATTGTTGTACGGAAAACCTTATGATAGGCTTTTATTTCTTCTGCAATAGGTTTCTTTATGGCGCTTAAATTGCTCATAGGCTCTGTGCGTACAAAATTAAGGCTATTTTTTTGAATAGGCTTTCTCTTCTTTGATAAATTCAAATCTCGATTCATGCCAAATATTTATACTGTTTTTCCCGGGATAAAAAAGATGGGGTCTTTTTATACAAATGTGAGAAAATTATTACTCACATAGTTGATAAAGGAAATATAAGAATAAATGTTGTTCCGTTTCCTTTTTCCGAAACGAAGGTTATTTCTCCCCCCATCTCGGTCATGAGATTTTTCACAATGGCAAGTCCCAGACCTGTACCTGTGGATTTTGTGGTGAAATAGGGTTGGAAAATATTTTCTTTATCCTCTGTACTAATTCCGTTTCCGTTATCTGTCAGGCGTAATTCAGCATGATCCTTCTTACAGATTATTTGAATTTTTATCTCTTTTTGACTGATCTTTTCCATCGACTGTACCGAATTTTTCAGAAGGTTGTTGAAAATTCTTAACAAATCCTGTTTGGAAGTTTTTACGGGAATATATTCCCTGTCTGAATCAATCTCTATCTTTATATCGTAAGATTTTTTGAATAGGGTTGTAGTCGATTTTATAGCTTGCATTAAATCTGCTTTTTCATTAGTAGGGAAATTCATTTTGGAGAAATCCGAAAACATACCAGCCACATCATCCAACGTGTCAATCTGGTTTATAAGTGATTGGCTGATAGCCCGGAGTTTTTCTTCAAAAGTTGAATCTTTGGCTGCATAAACTTTTTGAAGATATTGTACATTTAGTTTCATCGGGGTCAGCGGATTTCTGATTTCATGTGCGATTTGACGGGCCATTTCGCGCCAGGCTTTTTCCCTTGCAGAATATTTTAATAACCTGGCGCTTTCCTCCAGCTTTTCTACCATTTGATTGTAAGCATCAATAAGTTTACCAATCTCGTCATTTCTACCCCATTCTATCTTTTCATTTTGTCTTTCAATGCTTACGGATATGATTTTATGTTGCAAAATTTGAAGCGGACGGGTTAGCAATCTTGATAAATAAACCATTAACAGCATCCCCAGCATCCCCGTAATTACAAATAAGTTAATCAAATTGGCTAACATTTGGTAGTAAGTATGTTGAAGCTCCGATTGTCGTGCAAAATAGGGTAAGTTCAAAATACCCGCTTCCACGCCGTTACTGAGAATAAAAGGGGCATACGACGAATAAAATCTGACATTTTTAATTTTTTCTTTACCAAAATAAAAAAGTTTATGTTTTTTTTCTATTTGTTCGTATGCTTTTGGATTCATCAACTTTGACTGAAGCCCCCTGTTGAAAATTTCCGGTCGTGATGAGACAATCAGCCATCCCGAATTGTCATACAAATTGATATCTGAAAAGAAAATCATAGAGAATTTTTGCAGGTATGATTGAATTTCCTGTCTGTTTTCCAACCCCATACTGCCCGATGACGATAGTTTATGTTGTAATTCGATGAGTACCGAATGGGTCTTTTCTTTCATGTTATTGCCGATGGTATTACGGTTATTCATATTAAAATAGTATAAGATAATGGCTGTAAGCGTGAAGAAAACGATAAGCATTGTTGTAAAAAGAGTCAATTGCAAACGGGTACTGAAAGAGTAGCGAAAGGTTTCGAGAATTTGTTTTCCAAAGGTCAAAGATGTATAGATTAACAAGGAAATTCCTGATAGTATAAAAAGTAAGGAAAAGGGTAATAACCAGCCTGAAAGGTTCAGTAGTGGCCGGCTTACGACGAGAATTTCCTTTTTATTTACGGGTAATAAAAAATGCTTGTAGGCATCTTTTGTGAAAAATTTCCTTTTAGGCGCTTTTTTAAAATAGGCGAGGTCAATAGGATATAGAAAATCTCCAAATTTGTATTCGAGTTTCCCCTGCTCATAAAACGCAAATGAATAGCCGGAAAGATGTAATCGGCTTGCTGACACATTTTGCAAAAGTTCCGGATAACCCAATCCTTTTGGAATAACATTAGTATAAAATTCTATGTATAAGTTTGCCCATACTTTATGGGTCAACGTTTTAGAATAATGAAATCGGGCCAGATAATAAATACTTTCTCTGGTATTGTTGATTAACGAAAGTTCGAAATCCGGACGTTTTAACACAACTTTGCCCCGTAGCTGATTAAAAAAGGCATCACATCCCACAACTTTGTTATAGGGCTGTATCTCAAGCCTTTGTCCGGGTTCACACAGGGTAATTTGTCGACTGTAGGCAGATAACATTCCGTGGAAATATTTTTTGTTTAAATAATTGATAATCCATTGTTCTTTGTTTTCCCGGTTTGATGTTATGGCATTAATGATATTGGTGTCTTTTAATATTTTGTCTGATGAATTTTGAAGAAGATATTGCAGATACGGATCTTGTTTTTGCGTAAGCATGTTTGCAGTAAAACGTTGATGGGCATTGCGGTTCTCTCGTTCGTTAACATTGAGCAAATAAGCTGCCGATAACGAGAGCAACAGGATGGCAAGAATGCTGTGGATGTATGGCCTTTTGGCGCGTTCGAAAAACCAGATTACCATCGATAGTGTCAGGACAATCGAAAAGGCCAAAAGGGTTATTATTTTTTCGACAGGGAGTGTGAAAAAGAAGATCGCTCCCACCAATAATAGTGAAACCGCAAATTGTATATAGGTGCTGTTTTTTCGTTTTAAAAACTTGAGAAAAGAATTTAACCAAAGATATAACAACAGATTCACAACAAGAAAAAGTATTAGCCTGCGAATTCCGGTTTGGTTGAAATATATATTTTCGGAAAGCGACACTAAACCTCCGTTTTGCAGAATATTTTCCGCCATGTAATACAGAAATACCGGGAAGGAAAATATGAGAAACTGAATAGGTAAAATTTTTAAAAAAGCATTTCTTTCCCAGGGTTTTTTCTGCCGGTTTAAATAACGAAAAAACATAAAAAGAACCATGCACAACAATATGAAATCTAAGAATAAACCTCCGGGAGTGGAAAGACCGGGAATATTTGTAATTTGACCGCTGAGCCAAAAGGAATTTTTAAGTATTTGCGGAAACCCCAGAAAATATTCAACCGCGCGAAGTATTACCAGGTCGATGACAAACGATAGAAACATTAATAAAGTATATCGTCCGTGTATTCGATGCTCTAACCCTTCGTATATTAAATAGAGAATTAAGACGAGAAACAGAATAGCTGAGAGATACAGAAAAAACAGGATGGTGAGTAAGTATTGAGGAAGAACGCCTGATTTTATTTGTAAGGAAATATTGAATTCTTTTAGCGGATAATAGTCTCGTCCGATTTTGTTTTTGTTTTCGATTTTGACACCGTAAGGAAGATTTTTTTCAGACAGCTGATAAAAGACGGCTATAGTGAGATTTTTTTTCCGGGACTTCAATCCGATGTACCAATTCTTATTTGAATGTATAATTTTTATTTTTGAGTTGGGCATGGACGGCATTTGCTCAACGGGCACCTGATTACTGTTCCAATAAACTATGGAATCGTTTTGTTTGACAACAATATGTTGTTGATCATCTGATAGTTCGGCGTTAAGATTTTCCCAGGTTGGTGCTTTTTTTTGACTAAACAAATTGAATATCTTTTTCTGGGTATTAACACACTGGTTACCAAACAGATGAATGGTTTTTAGTGTCTTTTCAACTAATGATTGTGGCTTGTAAAACGTTCTTGCCGTGTACGACACTGCGAAGAAGGCAAGGATTGTGAGGAATAATCCTGCGCAAAAGAGATAAAATTTAGATAAAAATTTATGCCTGTCGTTTTTGTTCATCATGCTTTTGTTCGGAAAAGTAAAAGTAGTAAAAATTGAGGGATGATTTTCAGAAGTAGCAGAGCATTATTACCAACGTATGATATTGGTTCCTCAGGTTTTCTTTTCGATAAATTTACGGATAGAAAAATTGCGTAATTATTTTGACGCGTCTGTTAAAATATAGATAATACTTGAATAGTTTCCGTTATTTGATGCTTTTACATTTGACCTGATACCACTGAAAAAAGCTTTGGCTATTGCAAAATTATTTCTTTTGTACCGTTCGCTTAATAAGCTGACATAAAAAGCGTCTAATTTTAACGGCAAGCGATTGATAATACGTAAGTTGTGTTTGTTTACCAAACTTCTGAAAGCATCCGGAGAGAAATGGTAAAGATGCCTCGGAACATCCAAGCCCGCCCAATAATTTTTATAAAACGCTGCATCCCAGGATGTTGGATTTGGTAAAGCAATAATAAGGTAACCTTGTTTCTTTAAAAGATGTTTCGTTTCCTGTATTCTTTCGTTCACATCCGGTACATGTTCTAAAACATGCCACATGCTAATAATATCGAAACTTTCCGGCGTAAAATTTTTGATAGCAGACTCCTCTTCCACCTTTAAGTCATATTGCACTTTTGCAAAGTTTCTTGCCTTTACATTGGGTTCTATTCCCCGGCAGTACCAATTATTTTTTTGGAAATAGCTGAGTAGTTCTCCTGTTCCGCATCCAATGTCCAAAATTGCACCGGTTGGGATAAGACTGCTAATAATGTTATATTTTCGTTTGATATTCTTTTTGCGCAAAAGCCCGTAAAGTTTTCCCATAAATCCGCTGTCACCGGTGTTGTGCGACAGATAATCCGGCGACGCATAATACCGGCCTAAATCTTCATCCTCCGGTCGTGGATTTGTAAATATAAGATTACAATCTTTGCATTTCCACAGAGAAAATTTTTCCTGTGTCAGGAAATAATCCTTCACATCTAATTTTTTGAAAATGTTTTTTGAATTACAAACCGGACAAGATGTTGCGATTTTCATAGTGGTTGTTTCACGTGAAACATTTCTTTTTAACGACCTAAATAAACCAGTAAAACATTTATATCAGATGGGGAAACACCACTGATTCTCAAAGCCTGGCCAATGGTTTTCGGTTTAATTTTGGTTAATTTTTCCCTCGCTTCGTACGAAATTGAGGCAAGCTTGTTGTAATTGAAATCCTCTTTCAAAATAATATTCTCAAATTTGTCTAATTTTCTGGCTATATCTTCCTCTTTTTTGATGTAGCCCTCGTATTTGATTTGTACTTCGGCAGACCTGATCACTTCTCTTGACAGGCTGTTCTCAGTTACAAGATTTTGAAGTTTTGCATTTGCAGAAATCAGCAAATCCAAGTTTACCTGCGGTCGCAATAAAACCGCAGCAAGCTTTACCTTTTGTTTTAATGGCGCTGTGTTGCTTTTCTCCAGGGCAGAGTTAACCTCTGACGGACTTACGCTTTCCTCGTAAATAAAACGTGTTAACCTTTGGATTTTTTCTTCTTTTTGCTTGTATTTCCGATAGCGTTTTTCCGAAGCAAGCCCTAATTTGTAGGCTTTTTCTGTCAGCCGTTTGTCAGCGTTATCCTGGCGTAATAAAATCCGGTGTTCAGCTCTTGAGGTAAACATGCGATAAGGTTCGTCCACGCCTTTTGTGATAAGGTCATCAATCAAAACTCCGATGTAGGCTTCAGAACGTTTCAACACGAACGGTTCGGTGGCCCTTATTTTTAGATGTGCGTTGATACCGGCCATCAATCCCTGTGCAGCGGCTTCTTCATAACCGGTGGTTCCATTAATTTGACCAGCGAAAAACAGGTTTTTTATGATCTTGGTTTCCAGATTGTATTTTAATTGTGTAGGCGGAAAATAATCATATTCAATGGCATAACCGGGGCGGAATACTTTTGCCCTTTCAAAACCGGGAATTTCTTTCAATGCTTTCACCTGAATGTAATCGGGCAGGGAGGATGAAAATCCGTTGAGATAATATTCAATGGTATTCCAGCCTTCCGGTTCCACAAATAACTGGTGACGGCTTTTGCCGGAAAAACGTTCGATTTTATCTTCTATGGAAGGACAATACCGTGGGCCCACGCCCTGAATTCTTCCGGCAAACATAGGGGAATCTGCAAATCCCAGTCTGAGTGTATCATGAACTTTTGGTGAGGTGTAAGTAATCCAGCAGCTGCGTTGTTTTGTTAGTTTGGTTTTTTCAAGGAATGAAAAATTTTCCGGATTTTCATCGCCCTTTTGTTCTTCCATTTTTGAAAAGTCGATGGTACGTCCATCTACACGAACAGGGGTTCCCGTTTTCAAACGACCGATCTCAAAACCAAATGATTTTAGCTCGTCGCTTAGGCCATAGCTTGCAGGATCGCCCATACGCCCGCCGGCAAACTGTTTTGTCCCGATGTGAATTTTTCCGTTTAGAAATGTGCCATTAGTCAAAATCACGGTTTTTGATTTTATTTCAATGCCCATGGCTGTTTTTACACCATATACCGCATCGCCTTTAATGAGCAGGTTAACGACAATGTCCTGCCAGAAATCAAGATTCGGAGTATCTTCCAGCAGGTGTCGCCATGTGGCTGAAAAAAGCATACGGTCACTTTGTGCCCGCGGGCTCCACATAGCAGGTCCTTTGGATTTGTTTAGCATCCTGAACTGAATCATCGATTTGTCAGTTACAAGTCCGGAATAGCCGCCCATAGCATCTATTTCACGTACAATTTGTCCTTTGGCAATGCCCCCCATAGCCGGATTACACGACATTTGTGCAATGGCATTCAGATTCATGGTTATGAGCAGAACCTTTGAACCGAGGTTTGCAGCCGCAGCAGCAGCCTCCGATCCAGCATGTCCTGCGCCAACAACAACGACATCATATTTTTCAAACATTCCCATAATGTTCCACGTGAAACACAACTATTTTTGCGGCAGCAAAGATAGGTAATAATCCTCTTTGAAGCGCATAACGCGTTTTTCTTCACCGGTATGATCGTTGTAACCCAACAAGTGTAA
>CAZRAW010000005.1:0-42479 GCA_964598065.1 uncultured Lentimicrobiaceae bacterium | reverse complement strand
TGAAAAACGGTGTGGAAGCTACTTTGAAAAAAGTTATTCCTGAAATAAAAGAAGTCGTAGCTGTTAATTTATAGTGATACACCGACTTTGTCCTTCCTCATTTCTCATTGCATTTTCAGTGAGAAAAGGGGCCTTTTGTTGCTTTTCACACGTATAAGCATGTATGCAATAACCTCACCACTACTTTTAGCATCCACGTTAAAAGCATATTTTCGATAAAAATAGTTTTCCCTGTTTTGTTTGTCACATTCTTATTACTTTTGTTCACCAAAAATCAGACTTATGGCAACAAAAATTATCCGGTTAGAAAAAATATCCAGGTATTATCAGGTAGGCTCAGAAATCGTTAAGGCCTTGCAGGAAGTTGATATATCCATAAATAAAAATGAGTTTGTTGCCATGATGGGACCTTCGGGTTCCGGAAAATCAACTTTGATGAACGTGATAGGATGCCTCGACACACCCACCAGCGGGCATTACTTTCTGAACGACTTGGATGTAAGCAAAATGTCGGATAACGATCTGGCCGAGGTACGAAACAAAGAGATTGGTTTCGTTTTTCAAATTTTCAATCTCCTGCCCCGCTCTACCGCTCTTGAGAATGTAATGCTCCCGCTGATTTATGCCGGGGTATCCAAACAGGAACGTATTCGCCGTGCAGAAGAGACGCTGGCAAGTGTGCAATTAGCAGATCGTATACATCACAGGCCCAATGAATTGTCAGGCGGACAAAGACAACGCGTTGCCATAGCCCGAGCCTTGGTAAATAAGCCATCGCTAATTCTGGCCGACGAGCCTACGGGTAACCTCGACTCGAAGACTTCCGTGGAAATTATCTCCCTGCTCGAAGAAATTCACCGCATGGGAAATACCATTGTGCTGGTAACCCACGAAGAGGATATCGCCGAACACGCCCACCGGATTATACGGCTCCGGGATGGAATAGTTGAAGAAGACAAACCCAATGAAAACATTATCAGCTACAACGAGCTAAAAACAGTCAACGCTTAAGATAATGTTGCGGTTATGAATAAAAGACGGAAAATTTACACTAAAACCGGGGATAAAGGGCGTACCGCACTCATTGGAGGTACGCGGGTTCCCAAATACGACATTCGCATTGAAGCTTACGGCACGGTGGACGAGCTGAATTCGTACGTAGGACTTATTCGCGACCAGAATATTGACAACCGGAGCAAAGAGCTGCTACTGGAAATCCAGAACCGCCTTTTTACCCTGGAGAGCAGTCTGGCACAGGATGAAAAACCTGTAGCACGCGCTTTACCGGTACTGCTTGCCGAAGATGTGGAACTGTTAGAAAAGGAAATTGATAAAATGAATGAACAACTTCCGGACCTTACAGCTTTTATTCTTCCGGGAGGCCATCCTATCGTCTCCTATTGTCATATCGCCCGTACCGTTTGCCGGCGTGCCGAACGCCTGGTCATTCGTATGAATGAAGAGTTTCCCACTGACGCACTAAACATCCAATATCTCAACCGCCTTTCGGATTATTTTTTTGTTTTGGCCCGCAAGTTTTCCCATGACTTGGAAATTCCCGAATCTCTTTGGAAACCACATGTTTAAGAAAAAATGAAAATTTTTTATTTTTCGTTGCTCGTATTAAAAAAAATTTACTTTTGCAAAAAATTTAAACCATAATTTTTTAACCATGTATTGGACATTGGAATTAGCTTCAAAATTAGAGGATGCACCCTGGCCTGCTACCAAAGATGAATTAATCGAGTGGTGTCTTCGCACGGGGGTAACTTCCGAGGTTATCGAAAATCTGAAAGAACTTGAGCTCGAAGATGAGGCTTTTGAAAGAATTGAAGACATTTGGCCAGAGTATCCCACCAAGGAAGACTTCTTCTTTAATGAAGACGAATATTAAAGAAACCTGAAAAAAATTTGAGAGTCGCTTTACAGGGCGGCTTTTTTTGTATCCGTCACGCTCAGACACCACACAAAACCAAAGAAGATAAATATCACCGTATTAGGGTGTTCACCGGCGATCGCTCAACCATAGGCCGCCATTATTTTATCCATAATTACCCTGAATAATATCTTTCGTGAAAATTTTACCTTATTTTTGTCAAATGCAAAAAAACAGCTGGTAAATTGCCTTATGCCATATAGACGTAAAAGAGACCTTATCATTAAAGGCTTTTCCAAATTATTGAAAGAGGACAAGCTAAAGATTGTTGCCGAGTTGATGGACAATCAGCTCGAAACCATTGAATTATTGAAAAGTTTCTGGTATGCCGACACGGAAAAGCAGAAGATTTTTGATGAATTCAGTGAAAATACCATTACCAACTTTTACATTCCTTACGGTATTGCTCCCAATGTAATGGTAAACGGCAGAACCTATCTCGTACCTATGGTTATTGAAGAAAGCTCTGTGGTTGCTGCCGCCTCCTCCGCTGCACGTTTCTGGTCGGAACGCGGAGGTTTCCATGCCGAGGTTAAAGACACAGTGAAGGTAGGACAGATTCATTTTCAATGGTGTGGAGAAAAAGAAAAACTGGTAAGTGTTTTTGACGAATTGAAGCAGCGTTTTCGTGAAAAAACCAAGTCAATAACCGCCAATATGGAAAAACGAGGAGGTGGCATCCTTGATTTCAAACTTGTGGATATGCGGAACAGGCTGGAAAATTACTACCAGATTAATATTACTTTTGAGACCATCGATTCCATGGGCGCCAATTTTATCAACTCCTGCCTTGAAGAATCAGCAAAAGCCCTTCAGGAATTTATAAAAACCCACCCTGTTTTCGAGGGAAAAGAAAAAGAGGTTGTTATCATCATGTCTATCCTTTCCAACTACACTCCCGACTGTCTTGTAAAAGTATGGGTTGAATGTGATTTTAAAGACCTTGAGAATATTGACCCTTCCCTTACGGGAGAAGAATTTGCCCGCAAGTTTGAAACAGCAGTTAAAATTGCGGAAATTGATACTTTTCGCGCAGCGACACATAACAAAGGTATTTTCAATGGTATTGATGCAGTAGCCATTGCCACGGGTAATGATTTTAGGGCCATTGAAGCTGCAGGACATGCCTACGCCTCTAAAGACGGACATTACAAAAGTCTGTCGCATGTGGAGATAAAAAACGGCCGGTTTAAATACCGGATTGAGCTGCCGCTGGCTCTCGGAACTGTCGGCGGACTTACTTCTTTGCACCCGCTGGCCAAACATTCATTGGAGATGTTGGGAAAACCATCAGCAAAAGAGTTGATGATGATTACGGCCACGCTGGGCATGGCCAACAATTTTGCTGCCGTTCGTTCACTCGTTACCAAAGGTATTCAACAAGGGCACATGAAAATGCATTTGATGAATATTTTGAATCATTTCAAAGCCTCGAAAAGCGAAAAAGAAAAAGCAGTGAATTACTTTTCCGACCACAAAGTATCTTTTGCCGAAGTGGGTGAATTTATTAAAAATCTTCGTCTCTCGAGATAATGCAACAACAACAACAGGCATGGTACGCACATGGTAAACTCCTGATTACCGGAGAATATCTTGTTATGTCAGGTGCACGTGCACTGGCGCTGCCGGTGAACAAAGGACAGCATTTGGAGGTAACCATGACCTACGTTAAAAAAAATGCCCGGTTGCTATGGACAGCCAAAAAACCTGATGGTCTTTGGTTTCGTGCCGAAGTTGAATTACCTACACTGCAAATTATTAAAACAACAGATAAAATACTAACAAAGAAACTAATAGAAATTTTTACTGCCATTAGGGATTTTGCTCCGGCATTTCTTGATGACCTGAAAAGCTACGAAGTGGAAACACGCCTGGAGTTTGCTCCGGAATTTGGTTTAGGCTCCAGTTCCACACTTATTTCCAACCTCGCTTTCTGGGCCGGTATTGACCCTTTTGATCTGCAACGAAAAGCCCTTGGAGGTTCGGGTTATGATGTGGCCTGCGCCCGCGTGGAAAAGCCTGTTTTTTATCAGCTGATAAACGGAAAACCGGTGGCTGAGCCGTTTGCATGGTCGCCACCATTTAAAAACCGGATTTATTTTGTTTATCTCGGCCAAAAGCAACATAGCGACGAAAGTATTGCACAGTTCAAAAAGAGCGCTGTTTACAACGGAAGCAATATCCACGACATTTCAGTTATCGGCAAAAAACTTGTGAAGACAGATAATCTAAAGGATTTTGAAAATCTCCTCTGCGAACACGAAAAGATAATGTCTGCAATATTGAGAATTGCACCCGTGAAAGAGCGTCTTTTCAAAGGATATCAGGGTGTCGTAAAATCATTAGGAGCCTGGGGCGGCGATTTTGTACTGATTACGAATCACGGAACAGACAGAACATTCAGGGAATACATGAAAAGCCTACGGTTTAACACGGTGTTTTCGTGGGACGAACTTGTACTGAAAAAGTAATTCCGAATTCCTTCCAAAAGACTTTACAAAGCCAGCTTTGATACTGCAAAAGTATAAGCTCCCACGGCCACAGCTTCGCTGGTTCCCAGCCGGCTGATGCCCACAGCAATTTTTTTCTGCGGATAGTAAACCTGTGTTTTGTCGGAAAAAGGAACAGCCAAAATCCGGGACTCATCTTTTAAAAAAGCAGCTTTTTCTACAGTATTTTCCCAATTGTAAGCCGTCAGTTCCATGCGTGGCATCCGGCTGCCATCGTTTTTAAGAAAAGTGCTGTTCATTTGCTCCAGAGCTATCGGCAGAAAAAGAGAATAAGCACCCGACAGGCCGCCGCCAATAACCACACAACTGTCGGTAAGGCTCACCACATTGGCCAAAGCATCGCCTAGTACGAGCCCAAATGTCTTCCATGCTTCCAGGGCTGCAGCTTTGTTTCCTCCTTTTTTCCCCAAACCTACCATAAAAATCTCAAAAGGCTTCGGCGTTTTCTCAACCGGAATTCCGCACGCTTCGGCATACAAACGGCGAATTCCACGAATGCTCAGCACCTCTTCCACACTTTGTCCGCGGTTTAGAAAACTACTCATGCGGTTAACTTCGGCAGCAGCCGAGTTGTCTCCGCCAAAAAGTTTACCATTAACCACAATACCTCCACCAAACCCCGTTCCGAGTGTTACACCAAGTAAATTATGGTATTCTCTCTTGCTCTCCCTGTTTATCTCTCTTAAATATCCTTCTATAGCCTCACCCAAAGCAAACAAATCGCCGTCGTTATTAATAAAAACAGGAATCTTAAAAATTTCTTCCAACATTTTAGCCAGTGGAATCCCGTCTAAGAAAAAAGGAAGGTTTTCCAAATCACCGATAATTCCGTTTTCATAATCAGCAGGCCCCGGAAAACAGAGGCTTATGGCACGGGCCTTTATCTTCACTTGTTGCTGTAATTCGGAAAAACCACTGATGACTTTTTTTAAAAAATCTTCAAGATTTTCGGAAGGAGCAGGCAAGTGAACCTTCTGTTTGAGAATTTGTCTGTTTTGTACAGCCGAGAAAACCAAATTGGTTCCACCGGCATCCAATGTAAGAATGGTTATTTTTTCCCTGCTCATATTTTTATCTGTTTTCGGTGCCAAAAATAGAGAAAAAAGGAACAAACCAAGTAAGTCCGTTGTCTTAAACTTCTAAACTACTTATGAACTAATGATTTGTGAAGAAATAACAAGCTAAAAACACCAAATAAACTCTAAACTGCAAACTTGTTTTGCTAATTTTTTAAATTCCAACCCGTAAATTCTTTACATCCGGATTTAATTTTTGGAAATTGATTATTGCGTATTACTTGAGATTTTAAATTTGTTTTTATGATTTTTTCACAAACTTAGCTCATTGGAATTTATTTTTGAAAACCGCAGGAGGTAAAAGTCAAAAAAACAGTAAAAAAACCTTAGCATCAAACATTATGTACTCGAGGTTTAAAACCAGAAAAATAATACCCAATATAGAGCCATTGCTGAGACAAAATAGCAGGATGACTCCCTTTTTAGTTGAAATGTCCGGAAAACGTGTTCCCCGCAATGCTATTTCCCGATTCTATCAAACGTTTGTATTCAGATGTGTAACCCTTCACAGGCCAATCCGACTAAAGCTTTTCTTTTTCTCATCGGGGTAATGGTTACACGATTTTTGATAATGATTATTTTTGCGTTTCAAATTATAATAAAAAAAATGAAACGAGTACTAATAGCAACAGGCGGCGGCGATTGTCCAGGACTTAATGCCGTAATACGTGCCATTGTCCACCGGGCATCACAAGAGAAAGATTGGGAAGTGCTGGGAAGCATTCAGGCTTTTAACGGTATCCTGTGGGAGCCTACCGAAGTAGTTGTGCTGGACAATAAAAAAGTAAAAGGGATTCATTTTCAAGGAGGCACCATTATCGAAACCACCAACAAAGGGGGTCCGTTTGCCTGGCCTATCAAAGACAAAGACGGAAAATGGACTTCGGTTGACCGTTCGGACGAAATGATACGCAAGCTGCAGGTTATGCACATCGATGCGGTTATCAGTATTGGTGGCGATGGTTCGCAACGTATTTCCGAGCAGCTTTACCGAAAAGGGCTGAACATTATCGGGGTTCCCAAGACTATCGATAACGACCTCTCTTCCACCGATTCGACTTTTGGTTTTCAGACGGCTGTGGAAATAGCTACCGAATCCGTTGACAAGTTGGTTACCACTGCTGCCAGTCACAACCGTGTTTTTGTATTGGAAGTTATGGGTCGCGAAGCGGGATGGATTGCCATGAATGCTGCCGTTGCAGGCGGGGCCGACGTGTGTCTGATTCCGGAATTTCCTTACGATGTTGAAGTGGTAAAAGATGCCCTTGAAAAACGCTTTGTTCACGATAGGGGATTTGCTGTTGTGGTAATTTCAGAAGGAGCTTATCCCAAAGGTGGCAAAATAGCTGTCCGGGAAAATGATGAAGTAGGCTACGAAAACCCGAAACTGGGAGGTATCTCACGCCAGTTGATTAAAGAGCTCAGGGCTGCCGGATTCAAACATGACATGCGTGAAACGGTTTTGGGACATTTGCAAAGAGGGGGAGTTCCCATTGCTTACGACAGAGTACTCTCCGCCCAGTTTGGGGTGAGGGCTTTTGAGATGGCCATGGACGGTGATTTTGGGAAAATGGTAGCTTACCGGCACCCTAAATTTTTAGCCGTTCCCCTTAAAGATGCCATAGCCAAACCCAATCTGGTAACACTCGACAATGCTCTGGTAAAAACGGTCAAAGGACTCGGTATTTCAATGGGACAGAAATAGGCTGGTAATTTAGAACCCTTCATAATTGTATCTGCCTTTTGTAAAAAAAAATTAGTGTAAATTTGAGGCATCATTTTTAAAACGTAAAAATATGAATATACCTGAAAATTTAAAGTTTACTAATGATCACGAATGGGTGAGAGCAGAAGGGGAAGAAGCCTATGTGGGAATTACCGACTTCGCCCAGAATGAATTGGGCGACATCGTTTTTGTTGAGGTGGAAACCATCGACGAAACACTCAAAAAAGAGGAGCCTTTCGGTACTATTGAAGCCGTCAAAACAGTTTCCGATCTGCTACTACCTGTTGGAGGAACGATCCTCGAACTTAACGAAAAGTTAGAAGATGCCCCCGAGCTCATCAACAAAGACCCTTACGGAGATGGTTGGATTATAAAAATGAAGCTGACAAATCCTGCCGAGATGGATAATTTGTTGGATGCAGCTGCCTACAGAAATCTGATTGAATCATAGCAACACGTTCTATGCTAAAAAAATTATGGCCCGCTCTTTTTTGGTCGTTCATTATCCTGCTGTTGACCGGTTTGCCTGGTAACGATTTTCCAAAAATACCTACTTTCTGGGGCTGGTTGGAACCTAACAAGGTAGTACACCTCTTTATTTTCGGAGTACTGGCCTTTCTGATTTTATTTGGTTTCCGCATGCAATATTTTAACAGTAAAAAACGTTATTTGTTCGGATTAATAGCAGTTATCATTACCGCCATTTACGGAATGATAACCGAAGTTCTGCAATATTATGTTTTTATTGGAAGAAGCGGGAATCGGTTTGACTTTTTTGCTGATACAATAGGTGCAATAGCGGGATGGTTGCTTTTTATCTATCTGTATAGAAAAAAAATAAGGAGAAAAGGAAGTCATTAAAAAGAATTTGCCTAATTTAGCGGCCGGAAAAAGTAATTCATAATAAAATTTAACAAAAAAGAAGAATGGAATCCAGAAAAACATCAAAAGCTGACTTGGAAAGTAAGAAAGCTCTCTTTTTCGAGATTGGTCTTGTCATTGCACTGGCTCTTGTTTTTGTTTCTTTTAATTATAAAAGTTACGAAAAAAGAACAATTACTATAGTTCAGCGTAAGGCCAACAATACTCCTGAGGAAATGGTCCCTATTACGGAACAAAAGGTAAAGCCACCCCCGCCACCTCCACCTAAAACAGTAACACAAATTAAAATTGTGAGCAATAACGTGAAGGTAAACACCGATGTAAATATTGATGTGGAGGCCAACATGAACACCAAAGTGGCTGAGTATGTACCACCGGAAGAGGAAGATGTTATCCCTGAACAACACATCTTTATAGTTGTGGAACAGATGCCTTCTTTCCCCGGCGGGCAGGGAGCACTTATGAAATATCTCGCTGAACATATCAAATATCCTGAATTGGCCAAAGAAAGCGGTATCCAGGGTCGTGTGTTTATTAACTTTGTGGTGGAACCCAATGGCAAGATCGATCATGTAAAAGTGCTCCGCGGTATCGGCGGCGGTTGTGACGAAGAAGCGGTCAGAGTGGTAAAAAGCATGCCAAAGTGGATTCCGGGGAGACAAAGAGGTAAACCCGTGAGAGTATCCTTTAACCTTCCCATTAAATTTACACTGGAATAATAAATTTCGATTCACTAAAAAAAGCTCTCCGGCCCGGAGGGCTTTTTTTAGTGGCCGGAAACGGAATGAAAATGGTGAAAAATTATTTCCGCTCTGGCCTTGCCTGCAATCGCTGCCAGATCTTCCTCCGGGGTTTCCTTGATTTTTTTCACAGATTTGAATTTCCGTAACAGTTTTTGGATTGTATCCTCACCTATACCTCTTATTTCTGTCAGTTCCGATTTCATCGTTCCTTTTCTGCGCTTTTTACGATGATGCGTAATGCCAAAACGATGGGCTTCATCCCGCAATTGTTGAATAACACGCAGTGTTTCCGATTTTTTATCGAGATAAAGAGGCACAGAGTCGTTAGGAAAATAAAGTTCTTCCAAACGTTTAGCGATACCAATAATACCGACTTTTCCGAACAATTCCAGCTTCTTTAAACTTTTCACAGCCGCACTCAACTGTCCCTTCCCTCCATCCACTACAATCAATTGCGGTAATACCTTCTCCTCTTTCAGAAGCCGACCATAACGCCGGAGGATAATTTCCTCCATGGAGGCAAAGTCATCCGGCCCTGTCACGGTTTTGATATTGAAATGGCGGTAGGCTTTTTTGTTGGGTTTGGCTTTGTAAAACTGCACCATGGAAGCTACCGGATATTCTCCCTGAATATTGGAATTATCAAAACATTCGATGATCTCGGGTAAAACAGTCAGCCGCAGATCTTTTTTCATTTTTTCAAGAATACGCTTGCCGTTCCGGTCGGGATCCACCAGCTCCTGCTGCTTTTGCCTCTCCATTTTGAAATACTTTGTGTTGCGCTGACTCAGCTCAAGCAACTGCTTCTTGTCGCCGCGCCGTGGAACGGTAATCTTTACATCTTTCCAGCTTAGCTCGGGATGAAACGGAACGATAATCTCTTTGGCGGTACTGCCGAAACGCTGGCGGAAATCGGCAATAACAAAAGTCAGAATCTCCGCAGATGTCTCATTGAGTTTTTTCTTTATTTCAACGGTATGAACCTGAACGATAGAGCCGTTCATTACCTTTAGATAGTTGGCAAAGGCATTGTTTTCTTCGTTTAGAACAGAAAAGACATCCACATTGCTGATGTGCGGATTCACAATGGTCGATTTGCTTTTGTAATTTTCAAGAATCTCCAGCTTTTCCTTCACGAGTTGCGCATTTTCAAAATCCTGCTTTTTTGCATAGTCCATCATTATCTTTCGCAGCGCATCAATCACCTCACTCAGGTTACCTTTTATAATAGCGCGGATCTGGCCAATGATTTCAATATACTCCTCCTCCGTTTGTTTTCCCACACAAGGCGCTTTACAATTACCGAGATGATACTCAAGACAGACTTTAAATTTTCCTTTTCGGATGTTTTTTTGCGAAAGATACAGCTTGCAGGTACGCAGCGGATAGAGCTTCCTGATAATATCCATCAACGTTTTCATCATCCGCACCGAAGCATACGGACCATAATACTCCGAGCCATCGTTCAGCACATGGCGCGTTGAGAACACCCGCGGGAAAGGTTCTTTTTTAATGCAAAGCCAGGGATAGGTTTTGTCATCCTTTAGCATAATGTTGTATCGTGGCTGAAGTTTTTTAATCAGGTTGTTTTCCAGCAAAAGGGCATCCAGTTCCGTTTCTGTAACAATAAATTTTATGTCTCTGATTTTTTTTACCAATACCCGCAACTTTCCGCTTTCAGGTTCTTTATTAAAATAACCGGACACACGCTTTTTCAAATTTTTCGCCTTGCCCACATACAAAATTTTTCCTTCACTGTCGTAATAGCGATAAACACCCGGACTTGCAGGGAGACTGCGCACAATAGCAGAAAGTGACTTTTGGAAGTCGGGATTTTTCATGTCCGGCAGATTTTTTACAAAAATATCATTAAATCCGGCTTGTGTGTTGAAATTGATTAAAGTCAGGCTCTGACTTCAAACAACCGGGTGAGTACAACAAAATCAGAAACAGATAGTTGCTCAGCCCGCTGGTCCAGCAAAGAGTGCTCAAATTCAATTTTTCCGGAAAGCGGTTTCAGCGCGTTACGCAGCATTTTTCTTCGCTGCCCGAAAGCGGTTTTTACCACCCTGGAAAACAGAACTTCGTTACAATCGAGGGTGACAGTATTGTTTCGCCGAAGCCGGATAACCGCTGATTTCACTTTAGGAGGCGGGAAAAAAACCGATTCATTTACCGTGAAACAGTATTCGATGTCGTACCAGCTTTGCAGCAGCACACTCAAAATGCCATAAGTCCGGCTACCCGGAGGAGCGGCAATACGTTCGGCTACCTCTTTTTGAATCATTCCCACCACTTCGAGGATACGGTTTCTGTTTTCCAGCACCTTAAAAAATATCTGGCTCGAAATATTATACGGGAAATTTCCGATCAGGGCAAAAGAGGCAGGAAACAGCCCGGACAAATCACTTTTTAAAAAATCGGCTTCGAGAATTCGAAGCCGCTCATCGGTAAAATGGCTGTTCAAATACTCCACCGACTCCGCATCAATCTCTATCAAAGTAAGTTCGGAAAGATTTTCCCTTTCGAGTAGCGATTGAGTCAGAATGCCGGTTCCGGGACCAATTTCGCAGACCGTAGTGAAATCCTTATTGAGACAGGCCGTAATTTTCCGGGCAATATTGGTATCCTTCAGAAAATGCTGACCGAGATATTTTTTTGGCCTGACCATGAAGCGGTAAATAATTAGTTGATAATATCAAAACCTGTATAAGATTGCAAAGCGTCGGGGATTTTAATTCCGTCAGTGGTTTGGTTATTTTCGAGTAGTGCAGCCACAATCCGCGGTAGTGCCAGCGCACTGCCATTGAGGGTATGTGCCAGCCGGATTTTCCCATCTTTTCCTTTGAAGCGTAATTTCATACGGTTAGACTGGTAATTTTCAAAATTGGAAACCGAACTCACTTCAAGCCACAGTTTTTGTGCCCCGGAAAAGACTTCAAAATCAAAAGTTAAAGCCGAAGTAAAACTCAGGTCGCCTCCACAAAGACGCAAAATACGAAAAGGAAGCTCCAACTTACGTAACAGATTGATTACGTGCGCTTTCATCTCCTCCAGTGTATCATAGGATTTGCCGGGATGCTGAATCTGCACAATTTCCACCTTGTCAAACTGATGCAACCGGTTCAAGCCACGCACATCTTTGCCATAAGAGCCTGCTTCGCGCCGAAAACAGTTGGAGTACGCCACATTTTTTAAAGGTAAATCTTCCTCTTTTAAAATAACATTACGGTAAATATTGGTGATGGGCACCTCCGCGGTGGGAATCATATAAAGCTTGTCAAGACCGATATAATACATCTGCCCTTCTTTGTCGGGAAGCTGGCCGGTACCAAATCCGGAAGCCTCGTTCACCATCAATGGTGGCTGATACTCGAGATATCCGGCATCGATGGCTTCATCCAAAAAGAAATTGATGAGCGCCCGTTGCAGCCGTGCACCTTTGCCACGGTAAAAAGGGAAACCGGCCCCGGTTACCTTACTACCCAAGTCAAAATCAATAATTTTGTACTTGTCAGCCAACTCCCAGTGTGGCAAAGCGTTTTCATCCAAATCAGGCAAATTGCCTTCTGCAAAAACTTGTTCGTTATCGGCATCGCTTTTGCCCCGTGGCACGGAAGGATGAGGCAAATTGGGAAGCTCCACCAGTTTTGCGCTCAGCGCTTCAACAAACGAATCTAACTGCTCCGAAAATACTTTTGACTGTTCTTTCAGTGCAAGCGATTCTTTTCGAACAGCTTCGGCTTTCTCCTTTTCCCCCGATTTAAAATAGCTACCAATCTCTTTTGCCAACTGCTTTGAGCGCGCCAGCGTATCATCCAACATTTTCTGTTTTGCCCTGCGCTGCCGGTCAAGGTCAATAATTTCTTCAACAAGCGAAGCAGCATCAAAATTTTTTACGGTTAGGCGTTCGATTACCTCCTCTTTGTTTTCCCTGATTCTTTGCAACTCAAGCATAAGTAAAAGTTTTTGCAAAGATAAACAGGTTTAATCTATAAAAAATAGCAGTCTAAAGTTTTTCAATAAATAATATTTTTCCGGATAGCGAGAGAAGATGATGAACGGAACGGAAAGTAAAAAGTGATGATGAGTAACAACTACTTGACAATCGTTTGACAACCGTCTGACAATTATATGAACAAAGGAACGATTCATCATCTCAAACCACTACTTCGCCAACTCTGAAATTTCTCTACTTTTACCTACTCTAATAAAAGATGCAGATATGCAACTCAATTTACCGGTTTATGAGGTAAAAATCAGGGAGAACGGAACAAAGGGAAAAGAAATCTTCGACACTTTCCGGAGAAAATATGTCCGGCTGACACCTGAAGAGTGGGTACGTCAGCATTTTTTGCATTTCTTGTGTAACAAAATGCATTATCCCGCCTCGCTAATAAGCGTGGAAAAAAGTCTGGAAATTAATGGTATGTCCCGGCGTTTTGATGCGATTGTTTATAAAAAAGATGGAACGCCCATCCTATTGATTGAATTTAAAGCGCCGGAAATAAAGCTGAGCCAAGCCGTTTTTGACCAGGTTGCAGCCTATAATCTCGCTGTTCATGCCGATTATCTCATTATTAGCAACGGCCTCTCCCATTACTGTTGTAAAATGGACTATGAAAAACATCGTTATCATTTTTTGCGTAATATACCTGATTTTACTGATATGCAATAGATTACCTCTTTTTATTTTGTCTAAATAAAAAAATGATTTCCTTTGTAATAAATTTCCTTTTGGAATACTAAAAAAGTTATAAATTTGTGCGTAAATTTTTATGGTATGAAAAAAACAATCTTTCAAATTATTTTGATAGCTATAGCGGCAGGTTTAGCCTACTATACTTATGCAAGTATTATGGAACCTGTTAACTTTAACAAAGAAAAAAGAGCGCGTGAAAAGGTAGTGATTCAATATCTTAAGGATATCCGTTCGGCAGAGTTTATTTACAAACAGCTTAACAACAGATATACCGGCTCGTTTGATACGCTGATTCACTTTATGGATAGTGCACGAATTCCAGTGGTAAAAATGATTCCCGATCCTAATGATACCACTTATACACTTACCATTAACGATACGGTAGGATACGTAAGAGTAGCCGATTCGCTGTTTAAAAATCAACCCGGTTTTGATTACAACAAGATCAATATCGTACCATTCTCTAACGGCAAAAAGTTCACTATTAAGGCAGGAGTAATAAAGAAAGGTGGTGTAAAAGTTAATGTTTTTGAAGTGAAAACACCTCTCACTAATTACCTGAGAGGAATGAATAAGCAACTTATTATTAATCTTATTGCAAGCATAAAGGAGCGAAAAAAATATCCCGGATTGAAAGTGGGGTCTATGACCGAGCCATCTACAGATGGCAACTGGGAATAATACCCGGCATTATGCCATTAAGTATTAAACCACATATCAGTTATCTTGACAAATCTTTTAAAGAGTTACACACCCGTTCGTATATTATGGCCATGCAAATTAATATGCATGGCCTTGCCTTTTCCCTTTATAATCCGGATAAGAATAAATTTGTCGGTTTACAGTACTACCTTTTCAACGAGAAAAAGTCCCCTGCCGATTTTCCTCTTCTTTTCGATCTTGTTCTGAATGAATATCCTTGGTTTGCATATCCTTTTATGGATTTTTATTGTCTGATTCAGAACAGTTTCAGTACACTCATTCCTCTTCCTCTTTTCAACAAACAGCACAAAAACCTCTATCTCGGTTTTAATCATCCTTTTCAGGAAAACCATCGAATTGTTTATGATGAACTGAAAAATACCGGTTCGGTAAATGTCTATTACCTCGCCAACCCTCTCGCCGAAAAGGTGAAAGAATTCTGGCCTAATGCGCATATTGTTCATTACTCCAGCGCTCTTATCGAAAGCCTTACAGTCAATTTCAAAAACAAATTTGACGAAAACAGCCTGTTTCTCGATGCCCACGAAGAAAGTTTTGATTTGGTTTATTTTAAGGAAAATCGTCTGTTTTATGCCAATAACTTTCTTTATTACACCAAAGAAGACTTTACTTACTTCCTGCTTTCAGCCATGGAACAACTTACCCTGAATCCTGAAGAAGTACGGTTAATACTTTTGGGTAAAATTGATAAAAGCGACGAAAACTATCAACTCATCTCTCAATATATCAGGAAAATAGAGTTTATCAGGGATAATAAAAACTTTCATTATTCCTATGTACTTGATGATGTGAGACGGCACAACTACTACACCCTCTTTAATGTGTTACAATGCGAATTATAGCCGGAAAATACAAAAGCCGGAAAATTACCCCTCCTCACAATCTACCGGTACGCCCAACCACCGACCGTGCAAGAGAAAGCCTGTTTAATATCCTGACAACCCTGTTGGATTTTAAAAATCTAACGGCGTTGGACCTATTTTCGGGCACAGGAGCCATTGCTTTTGAGCTGGTATCAAGAGGATGCAACGATGTAACTACTGTGGATATGAACAAAAGTTGTGTAGCGTGGATACGGAAGGCCGCCGATAACTTTCAAATGGAAAATATATTGGTAAAACAGGCTGATAGTTTCCGGTTTATAGTCCAAAGTTCCCGGCAATATCAATTCATTTTTGCCGATCCGCCTTACAACTTGGAGCGCATTGAAGATATCAGCCGGCAGGTTTTCAAAAACGACCTTTTAAAAGAAGGCGGCTGGCTTGTAGTAGAACATCCTAAGGAAATTGATTTTTCAGGGCAGCAGTATTTTTCCAGCCACCGGAAATACGGAAAAGTTAATTTTAGTTTTTTTCATTTCAAAAACAGTGGATAAAAGGCTCTCAGACAACAAGAGCCTTTCACAAATTTTCTTCCGATTTTCTTATTAAAGGCGGCAGCCGTTTCCTGACATGGGAAAATACTGATACCGTATCAGAAATTATCCGCCAGCTGATGGCAGAAAAAGGATTTGAAACGGAGAAATAATGATTTATTTTTTCGGACAAATCCGGCTAAACGGAAATTTTATACCTTTACTTTCTATTAATTCCGTAATTATGAACAGAGACCTAAATTTAGAAAAGATAGAAAAAACACCTCTTTGGGATGTTATCGTTATTGGCGGCGGCGCCACCGGACTGGGAACTGCCGTGGATGCCACTACCCGCGGATTCAAAACCCTGCTGCTCGAGCAGGCCGATTTTGCCAAAGGGACTTCCAGCCGGAGTACAAAACTGGTTCATGGCGGCGTTCGTTACCTCGCCCAGGGCGATATTTCGCTGGTGCTCGAAGCGCTGAAAGAGCGTGGACTCTTACGCCAAAACGCTCCACATCTCGTTCGCAATCAGGCGTTTATTATTCCAACATACGAATGGTGGGATGGCCCTTTTTATACCATTGGCTTAAAAGTGTATGATATGATGTCCGGAAAACTGGGACTGGGACCTTCCGAACGGGTGAACACGGAAGCCGTTACCAGGGCCATTCCCAACCTAAAAAAAGAAGGGCTAAACGGAGGGGTCATCTATTACGATGGCCAGTTTGACGATGCCCGTCTCGCCATCAGCCTGGCTCAAACCTTAGAAGACAACCGCGGAACCGCCCTGAATTATTGCCGGATAACCGGTATTTTGAAAGATAAAATGGGCTTTGTGGACGGGGTCATCGTTTTAGATACCGAAAACAATGAAGTTTACGAGATCAGGGGGAAGGCCGTGGTTAACGCCACCGGCGTTTTCGCCGACAGCATCATCCAAATGGACCATCCCGAAACAAAAAAAACCATTGTCCCTTCACAAGGTGTTCATATCATCCTCGACAAGAAGTTTCTACAGGGCGATACTGCCATCATGATTCCCAAAACGCCCGACGGACGTGTACTGTTTGCCGTGCCGTGGCACGGGAAAGTAGTGGTAGGCACCACCGATACCCTCATGGACGAAATCAGCCTGGAACCACGAGCTTTGCCTGAAGAAATTGATTTTATCCTGAATACAGCGGGCGAATATTTGGTTTATCCCCCAAAGAGATCCGATGTGCGCAGCGTGTTTGCCGGCCTACGCCCTTTGGCTGCGCCGGAAGGAGAAGGCGAAAAAACCAAAGAGATTTCGAGAAGCCATAAAGTCATCATCTCTCCAACCGGACTTATCACCATCACCGGCGGAAAATGGACTACCTACAGGAAAATGGGAGAAGACGCCATTGAAAAAGCTATTCTCATCGGCGGGCTTAAAGAAACACCTTCGGTAACAGACAACATGCCTATACACGGATATGTAAAAAGCTTTGACAATAAGGATCCGTTGCACTACTACGGTTCGGACAGAGACAAAATAAAAGCGCTTGCGCTGAAAGACCAAACTATGGCAGAGCCTCTTGTTGAAGGATTTCCCTATACCAAAGCGGAAGTGATCTGGGCCGTACGTGAAGAGATGGCTCGAACAGTGGAAGATTTCCTGGCACGCCGCAGCCGGTTTTTGCTGTTAGATGCCCGGAAAAGTATGGAAGCAGCGCCCGCAGTGGCCAAAATTATAGCCGAAGAATTGGGCTTCAGACGCCGCTGGCAACGGGAGCAGGTAGAAAAATATACCACGCTGGCCAAAGGCTATACTTTGGAATAAATCTGGAAAAAATATTTCCTTTTTTAAAAAATGTACCATGGGAAAAAACTACATTCTTGCATTGGACCAGGGAACCACCAGCTCACGTGCCATTATTTATGACCATACGGGAAAAATACGGGCAATGGCACAGAAAGAGTTCCGGCAAATTTTTCCCAAACCCGGATTTGTGGAACAAGATCCCATGGAAATCTATAACTCACAAATCAGTGTAGCCGCTGAAGTGCTGGCTCAGATGGAAATTCATAATAACGTTATTGCAGCGATAGGTATCACAAACCAACGTGAAACAACTATTATCTGGAACCGAAAAACCGGAACGCCGGTGTACAACGCCATCGTGTGGCAGGACAGGCGGACTTCGGCTTATTGCGATCAGTTGAAAAAAGAAGGCCATCAAAGCCTGATAGCCGGAAAAACCGGATTGGAAATTGATGCTTACTTCTCGGCTACCAAAATAAGATGGATCCTCGACAACATCCCCGGAGCGCGCAAAACCGCCGAAAAAGGAGATCTGGCTTTCGGCACCGTGGACAGTTGGCTCATCTGGAACCTGAGCAACGGGAAAGCCCACCTGACCGATATCTCCAATGCTTCGCGGACCATGCTCTTCAACATCCACACCATGAGGTGGGACGACGATTTGCTCCGGCTATTTGATATTCCTGTAGCCATACTTCCGGAAGTAAAAGCCAACAGCACCCACTTTACCGATACATCCGGAGTGATTTTTTCATCAAAAATTCCTATCAGCGGAGTAGCAGGCGACCAACAGGCGGCACTGTTCGGACAAATGTGCGTCCACAAAGGCATGGTGAAAAACACTTATGGAACCGGATGTTTTATCATGCTCAATACCGGAAGCAAAGCCGTCCGGTCAAAAAACAGAATGCTCACCACTATTGCCTGGCAACTAAACGGCAAAACCACTTATGCGTTAGAAGGCAGTGTTTTTGTGGGCGGCGCTGTTGTTCAATGGCTTCGCGATGGGTTGCAGCTTATTAAAACCGCACATTCGAGTGAAAAACTGGCGCTTTCGGTGAAAGATACAGGTGGTGTTATTTTTGTGCCTGCTTTTACCGGGCTGGGAGCGCCACACTGGAAACAGGATACACGGGGAATGATTTACGGCATCACCCGCGGAACAACCCGGGCACATATCACGCGTGCAGCGCTGGAAGCCATTGCTTACCAAAGCTTTGACGTTATAAGAGCCATGCAACAGGATGCTGGTTTCGCCATTGAAAATTTACGTGTCGATGGTGGTGCGGCAGCCAATAATTTCCTTATGCAAATGCAGGCAGATATTTTACAAGCCAACGTCCAAAGACCTGTGGTACTGGAAAGCACATCGCTTGGAGTAGCCTATTTTGCAGGACTTGCCGTCGGCTTTTGGCAAAACGTGAAAGAAATTGAAAGTCAATGGAAAGTAGAAAAAGAATTCGTTCCAGCCCAATCTCCCGAAGCTATTGAAAATGGCATTAAAGCCTGGCACGAAGCGGTACGGAGAGTTTTACAATAGCAACAAGGGGATAAGCCGTAACTTTCTTGCTTTAAACATTTTAGGATATTGCCCTGTTAAAGAAATCTGTCAGGGTAATTGGTAAAAAGTGCCTCCACATTCATCTCCTGTAATCGTTTAAGAAGACGGGGATTATTCACGGTATAAACCCATACTTCCAGCCCGTGGCTATGAATTTCGTTTACCAGTTCCGTACTTACCATCCTCATCGGGATGTTGACAGAAGTAGCTTCCAGTGCCTTCGCCAAAGCCACAAAGCCATGTGGATATCTTTCATAAAGGATACCGATTTTTGTGAGGCGATCCAGCTCCCGGAACTGCATTAGCTGCTGATGGTCAAAAGAAGAGATATAAAAATCTTCGGTTTGCCAACCGCGGTTTTCTTTGTAATAGTGAAGCAAATCGGCTGTGGGAGCTGCCACTCCCGAACCTTTAAGTTCGATGTTAATTTTAACCCGCCTGTTCACCAGCCTCAGCACTTCATGAAGGGTAGGTATTCTCTCTCCCTCACCGGCATCTGTCTGTTGCAATTCGTGAAGGGTTTTATCTGAAACAAAACCTTTTCCTGAGGTTGTCCGGTTGATTTTTTCATCATGAATTACCACAAGCTCACCACTGGCACACCGGTGTACATCCAATTCAATCATTTCAACTCCCATCCGGATGGCTTTTTCAAAAGAGGCCGGTGTATTTTCAGGTGCAGTTCCACTTGCACCGCGATGTCCGATTATGAGCATATTTTCAATATTTCAAAAGTATTTCAAAAAAACGGTGATGGGGTTCGCCCTTTTTCGCTAAAACAAGTCAAAATTTCCCGGCTTATCTATTCTTTGGTCAGCATTCCTACCCCGTGGAAGCCTTCGGAAGTAGCGTAGCCCGAAGCATGCCGGGTGTATTGAAAGTCATGGTGAAATGACCGGTGCGGTCCACGGCAATGACGCCTCCATCACCACCATGAATGACGGGTACATATTTTCCCAAAGTTTCCTTGCCGCTGTTTTTTGCAGGCTGGCAGGAAGTAAACGCCGGCAATGTTAATGAGATGAGGCCAACAAGATATTTTTTCATGAGTTATTATTTTGAGTTTCAATAATTTACTAATGTACTGCAGGCTGGCTCACAAGGGGAAGAAACAGGTCTTTAAAGTCGTAGATTCCAAACATTTGCGCCGAGGTCATTAAAACAACGATTATAATTACCCATTTGACAAAAACCACTCCTTTTTTAACAGCCATCCTTGAAGCTACCAAAGCACCAATCATATTACCGAGAGCCATTATCAGGCCAAATTTCCAGTTAATTTCGTTATTATAATAAAATATAGCAAGGGTAAAAGGAGCGTAGGCCAGAATAATCAATACTTTGATGGCATTTGCTTTTACCAAATCGTAGCCGGCGCCTAGCACAATACCCGCCAATAAGAAGTAGCCCACTCCCATATGAATAAATCCGGCATAAATTCCGATAAAAAAGAAAATGACATAAGTACTCCAGCTAACAGGTTTCTTTCTCACCTCAGCCTTTCCATAAATATACTGCTGCGGTTTGAATAAAATAATCACCAGCATCACCAGCATAATGACGCCAACAGCGTTTTCAAAGATGGCCTCGTTAATGTCAACTGCCACCCAGGCTCCCACGAGAGAGCCAAGAATAGCCGGAATGGAAAGATAGAGCGCTTTGCGTTGTTCCAGCACTCTTTGTTGTTTGAAACTGGATACCGCCACCAAATTTTGAAGTGCAATGGCTACCCTGTTGGTTCCGTTTGCCACCGTAGCCGGCAGACCCAGCATAATCAAAATAGACAACGAAATAATACTCCCTCCGCCGGCCAGCGTATTAATAAAGCCTACCAAAACGCCCGAAAAAACCAACACTAAAAATTCAACAGTACCCATTTATTCTTTGATTATGAAACCATGCAGGATTTTAAAAAGTTCTTTGGGATTGAACGGTTTGGCAATAAAGCCATCCATTCCGACAGCTATGGCTTTCTTGCGGTCCGATTCCAGGGCATTAGCGGTAAGTGCCACAATAAAAGTATGATGTTCGCCTCGTTCTTCTTCAAATTTTCGAATTTGCCTTGTTGCTTCAAGGCCATCCATCACAGGCATTTGAATATCCATTAAAATCAAATCGTACGGATTTTGGATATACTTTTCCAGCCCTTCTTTTCCGTTGCTGGCCACATCCAGCTTACAACCACTTTTTTCAAGGGTTATTTTACTGATTTTCTGATTAATCAGATTATCTTCTACCATAAGAATCCTGAATTCTTTCAACAGCTCAATAATTTTTGTCTCATCAAATAATTCTTCTCCCGGCATTTCAGCTTTCAAAGGAATGGCAAACGAGAAAAGAGAACCTTTACCCTCATTACTTTTCACACATATTTTACCATTCATAATTTCCACCAGCCTTTTAGAGATGGCCAGACCCAGACCTGTTCCCTGGTAACTTTTGGTAGTTGAAATATCTGCCTGCGAGAAGCTATCAAATATTTTATTTAAGTGAATATCTTTAATACCGATGCCGGTATCTTCTACTACAAACCGCACAGTTACATAATTGCTTTTCAGGGAACTTTCAGGGGTAATTCTAAGCCCGACACTACCCTTATGAGTAAATTTCATGGCATTCTTCAGTAAACTTTTCAACACTTTTCGAAGAGAAGCTTTATCGCCGGTAAAAAATTCGGGTAGTTTCGGATCAACTTTTATTGAAAAATCTATTCCCTTATCTTTTGCCTCACTTTTAAATTCCTTTTCCAGATGATTCATAAGCGATGACATAGAGAATTTGCCGGTTTCGGATTTAAATTTCCCCGTTTCGATGGCTGAAAACTCAAAGACATCTTCGATAATGCCCATCAAATGCATGGCTGAATTCAACAAATTTGTCAGATAATCATTCTGATTTTTCTCTAAGTTCGTCTGGCCCAGAATTTCTGCCATTCCGATAATGCCGTTGAGGGGTGTTCTTATTTCATGGCTCATATTGGTAAGAAACTGGTCTTTGATACGCACCCCTTCCTCAGCGAGGTCGCGGGCATGCTTTAACTGTAGTTCATAATTTTTCTGGCTGCTGATATCCCAGGAGACGCCTATCAGCCCGATGATGTTCCCTCCCCTGCTACGCACCGGGGCAATATTGGTATGTACCCAGATTTTTTTTTCGTTCTGCTCAACCTGCTCTTCCACATTATAGAAAAAACTTCCATCTTTAATCACCTGTTTCTCAAGCTCCTGATATTTTCCCTGAGGCAAATAATGATGAAAAACTTCTTTTAGGGTCTTTCCTATCACATCTTTCCGGGTCAGGCCGGAAAACTCCAAAAAGGCTTTGTTTACAAGCTGATACCGGAAATCACTGTCTTTAAAATAAACTAAAGCAGGAATTGTGTTCAATAAAGTATTCAACCTTTTCGCCTGGCGTTCCTGTTCCTGGAGGGCACTTTTTAAATCTTCGGAAGTCTTGGTAAGTAGCGAATTCACAATGTTTTTATCCTTCAAAGCCCTTTGCAGTTTAAAATCGAGGATATCAGCCTCCATGGACAACCTGCTTATCTCATTTTGCATCTCAAGTTTTAGCTTGATGAGGTCTTCTGCCTCATCAATCCGGTTGAGCTTTTCGGTTAGTTGTTGAATAATTTTCTGCATAGTGCTTTACTTTCCCTTTTTTCTTAACAAAGCCAATGTAAAAGTCTGGTTATGAAAAGAGCAGTGACCATTGTCGTTGTTTCCAATTTCGCCATAAGTAAAAAAACCTGCCAGCGGCTTTTTCCACTTAATGGAAGCCAGTTTTATTTCGGTAGAAATCAGCGGACCCAACGCTATGTGGCGGGCAATACACGAAAACAAAAGCAGTAAATCGGCTTTTTGATTTTTATCGTGGAAGGAGATAATTTTATCGCGTGTGTTTTCCATAATCTCAAAACCAGGAGAGGTGGAAAAGGAGACAGAAGAGCCCTGTGAAACAGAGCCGGCAAAAATCAAACTGCGCTGTTCTTTATTGATGCCGGTAACTGCCCTTAAAACAGAAGTTCCATCGCTATTTTTTACCATAAAAGGATATTCTATCCCGACACCCGGAAGATCATCTTCCTTTACATTCAGGTAGTCCATATACATATCCAACGCCGGCAATCCATTAATTTCAAAGACAATATTACCGTCCGAACGATTCACAGGAAACTCGGCTCCAAGGCTGACCCATCCGCTACTAATCATTCCGGTCAACTCAATTTTATTTTGGTCGAAAACGAGAACCATGGCACCTTTATCGGAAATAGCATGATTGGAAAAGACAAAAGTCTGCTCAAAACGTGCATCATCTCCGGCAAGTCCGCCAAACATAGGAAGCTGATTTCCGCTTTTGCTCAGGACCCCTTCCACCAAAGCCTGTCCATCTATAAAAATACCGCTGGCTCCAATAATTGCAGAAGGCTGCCTGAAAGAGGCGTTTATTTTGTTTCCCAGTGCCTGTCCCAGCTCAAAGGAAGAAAGCTTCCCCTGTTTCTTGAAATGCAACTGAAAACTATCAGGCGAAATATCCGTCAAGACAACAACGGCAGATTTTTCACGAATATAATTTATTTGTGTCTCAAACAGAATCTCTCCCCCTGTACTGCTACCAAACAACGTAATCTGTTGTTCCTCAAAAATGTCCATAAGCCGGGTTAAGGGAAATTCAACAGAAACAAAAGCAAAAGCCAGCGTAGGTTTAAAGTCAATAGTATTCAATGCGCGTTCAAATTTTATCTGAAATTCACTAAACGACTCTGAAACAAATGTATGTGTTGAAATCATTATGGCTCTACATAGTATAAAGCAAAGATATAAAATCTTTTGATTTATATTGAAATCCCAAACTCAGGCATACCATTGCCACAAGACACAAGCCCGCCACACTCAAAACCGGCGCATAAGATTTGCTCCGGTTGAGGGTTGAGGAATATAAAAAGCTTGCTTTTCTACTTTTTCAGTGCATCCCAGCCCTGTGCCGTCAGCTCAATTTGTTGGTTATCGGGAGTAATCAGCCGGTTTCCTTCGGTTGCTTCGGTAATATAACCGACAATGCTAATACCCGGCATTTCCTTTATCTTTTCGTAATCTTTTTGGTCGATGGTGAAAAGCAGTTCATAATCTTCGCCCCCGTTTAGCGCCGCTACTGTAGGGACGATGGAAAACTCTCGCGCCGTGTCAAAAGTAACCTGGTCGATAGGAATACGTTCTTCATGAATCACCACCCCGGCATCTGACGATTTGGCAATGTGCAAAGCTTCCGAAGCCAGGCCATCGGAAATATCTATCATAGCGGTGGGAACAATACCTTTTTCTTTTAATTTTTTCACCATATCCGTACGGGCTTCCGGTTTTAATTGTCTTTCCAAAATATACTCCATGCCTTCCAGTTCAGGCTGCATGTTGGGATTGGCCCGGAAAACTTTTTTTTCGCGCTCCAGCAGGAGCAGTCCCATATATGCACCGCCCAAATCGCCGGTAACACACAAAATATCGCCTGGTTTAGCTCCTTTGCGGTAGGCAATTTTATCTTTCTCAACCTCACCGATGACCGTTACGGAAATAAACAATCCGTGCAGACTACTGCTTATGTCTCCACCGACAAAATCAACTTTGTAGAGTTCACAGGCTTTTTTAATACCCGCATAAAATTCCTCCATGGCTTCCAATGTATATTTGGCTGAAATTCCCAATCCGACAACAATTTGTGTGGGCACACCGTTCATGGCTGCCATATCCGAAAAATTAACGATGGCAGATTTATAACCAAGGTGTTTTAAAGGAGTGTAGGCCATGTCGAAATGAACCCCCTCGATGAGCAAATCGGTGGAGACAAGCATATATTTTCTACCACCGATCTGTAGCACGGCAGCATCATCACCTACCCCCGCAACTGTGGATTTTTGTGTTAATTTTATGTCTTTTGTAAGATGGTCAATGAGTCCAAATTCGCCCAGCTCGGCTATTTTGGTTAATTTCTGTTCGTCCATGAGTAAAATTTTTGCAAAAGTAACAAAAGAGCATGATTGCCGTGATACAGAAAAAATGATTCTATCCCGGGTTGTGTGGATAACGTTTTGTTTTTTCATTTCCATACAATTAACATAATAAAGTTATTTAAAAAGCAAAAAAATATTTAAAGCAGCGATTTTTTTAGAGTCTTTTTGGAAAAACGTATTTTCTCACCCATCATAAAGGATAAATTGTATTTTTGTCTTTCAGCTTTAACGCAAACAAAACCCGACAACAGCATGTACGAATATTTCAGCGGAAAGTTAGTGGAGAAAAATCCCACGTTCGTTATTATTGACAATCAAGGAATTGGCTACTTACTCAACATCTCACTAAACACTTTTGACAAAATAAAAGACCGGGAATCGGTAAAACTATATGTCCATTTTGTTGTGCGTGAAGATGCACAAATTCTCTATGGTTTTGCAGAAGAAGCAGAACGCACCCTGTTTAGGGCACTGATATCCGTTTCGGGGGTAGGAGCCAATACGGCGCGGCTGGTACTTTCGTCGTTGACCACCGATGAAGCTTACAACGCCATCTCGGGAGGCGATGCATCAACATTACAAAGTGTTAAAGGGATTGGTGCTAAAACAGCCCAACGCATTGTGGTTGATTTGAAAGATAAACTTGTAAAACAAGGCTTCCTGTCCGATAAAACCGGCTTTTTACACAATACAATGAAAGATGAAGCGTTATCAGGATTGTCAATCCTTGGCTTTAATAAAGCTACAGCTTCAAAAGTGCTGGACAGGGTTTTGAAACGGTCAACCTTTGACAGCGTAGAGGGGTTGATAAAAGAGGCTCTAAAAAATTTATAGAAACAAGAAGGCTTTTGCCGGCTCATTCTGGTTAAATAAAATAAGTTGAGGGATTTAGATTTTTACTTCTCACGTAAGATTTTTTTCGTGTTGGTCGTGATAGCATCTGCCATGCTGACGGATAGTTCCCTTTTTGCACAAACGGCCAACACCACACTCACGGATACGTTGCACAACCAGTTGATTTATCCGTTCAGGGAAATAACCGGAAATCCGTACCTCGATACGCTTAACCAAAGCCCGCTGTTCCTCAGAAATCCGAACAACATCAAACAGGAGATTATTTATAATCCCAAAACCAACACGTACGAATTTGTTACCAAAGTGGGTAATTTTGAATACCGAACGCCCACCACGCTGGATTTTGAAGACTACCAGAAGCTGGAGATGAAAAAAGGTATTGAAAAATACTGGCAGCAAAATGTACAAACAGCAGGCACATTCAAAGGAAAGCGACTTATTCCGAAGCTTTACATCAAAGGTAAAGCCTTTGAACAGATTTTTGGTAGCAACGCTATTGATATCAGGCCGCAGGGTTCGGCGGAGATTAGCTTTGGGGTGCTCTCCAATTTCCGCGATGATCCATCATTAGATGTACGACAACGGCACACCACCAATTTCGATTTTAATGAAAAGATTCAAATGAACGTTACAGCTAAAATCGGGACGAAATTGACTTTTAGGGCCGCTTATAACACCGAATCTTCGTTTAATTTTGAAAATACCCTGAAACTTAAATATGAAGGGAGCAAAGATGACATCATCCAGAGTATTGAAGCCGGAAATGTGAGCCTCCCACTGAACTCCACTCTGATAACAGGTGCACAAAGCCTTTTTGGTATTAAAACAAAACTTCAGTTCGGCAAAACATCTGTCACTGCTATTTTCGCGCAGCAGCAAAGCGAAATAAAAAATATTACTGTCCGAAACGGCGCACAACAAAACAGCTTTAAGCTGACACCGATCGACTACGAAGCTAACCGACACTTTTTTATCAGTCAGTTTTTCCGCGACCATTATGAAAAAGCCCTGAGTACGTTGCCCATTATCTCATCGGACATAAACATTACCAAAATTGAAGTATGGGTTACCAACATTGGTCCGGCAACGGAACAAAACCGAAATATCATTGCTTTTACCGACCTCGGAGAAGGCAAACAAAGTGAAATTTATAATAAATATGTTCATGCATTGCCCAATGGTATCTTTCCAACCAATAATTCCAACGATCTTATTAAACGGATGGATACGGCACAACTGCGCAATATCAATACTGTTTCCACTTATCTCACCGGTGACCCGCTTAATATCGGGAAAAACAACTATTTTGTTGCCGGGCAGGATTTTGTGAAGATTGAAAACGCCCGTCGGTTGAAACCTTCGGAATATACCGTTAACAAAAAGCTGGGATTTATCTCCCTCAACACCACCCTGAATCAGGACCAGGTACTTGCCGTTGCCTTTCAATATACTATTATTGGTCACGACAGCGTTTTCCAGGTTGGAGAATTTTCAGACCAGGGCGTTGCGTCTCCCAAAGACCTGATTGTTAAACTTTTGAAAAGTAACACACTGAACACCCGGATGCCTATGTGGAAGCTGATGATGAAAAACGTCTATTCAATTGGCGCTTATCAGATTCAAAAACAGGGGTTTATCTTAAACATTCTCTATTCCGGTAACCATCAGGATATTCCAACCGGCTATTTCACCGAAGGGCCTCCGAATGTCAGGGGTGTTCCTTTGATTCATGTGCTGGGATTAGACAATTTGGACCAGCAACTTAATCCGATTCCCGGGGGTGATGGTTTTTTTGATTTTATCGATGGGGCGGCCACACGGGGAGGAACGATTCAGGCAAGTGACGGACGACTGTATTTTACCGTGCTACAACCTTTCGGCGAATATATTCACGATTCGGTTTTCCCCAACAACCCCGATTTGGCCAACAAGTATGCTTTCGATTCATTATATACCATGACAAAAACCGGGGCGGAGCAGTTTCCCGATAAAAACAAATACATCATCGAAGGTTATTACAAGTCGCAATCGGGTTCCACTATAAGCCTCAATGCCATGAATGTGCCGCGCGGTTCGGTGAGAGTCACCGCCGGCGGAGTTCCGCTTACCGAAAATGTGGATTACACCGTGGATTATGCGCTGGGGCAGGTAACCATTTTAAACCAAGGGATTTTGAACTCAGGAACCCCCATCCATGTTTCGCTGGAAAGTAACTCCCTGTTTAATTTACAGCAAAAGCGGATGATCGGAATTCACATTGATCACGAGTTTAATAAGCATCTTCATCTCGGCGGAACCATCTTGAATCTTCACGAACGTCCGCTGACACAAAAAGTGAATTACGGCGAAGATCCTATTTCCAACACTATTTGGGGCCTCAACATGGCTTACAGCAACAATTCAAGATGGCTTACTAAGATCTTTAGTAGTTTGCCCGGAACCAATCCCAGGATTCCGGTCAAAATTAATTTCAATGCCGAGATGGCGCAGTTTTTGCCCGGCCATTCCAAAACAATCGGAAAATCAGGGACCAGTTATATCGATGATTTTGAGGGGGCCAAATCAACCATTGACCTTATGAATCCGGGATCCTGGTTTTTGGCCAGCACGCCGGGGGGGCAGCCGAAACTGTTTCCCGAAGCCTATTCGCGCGATGATGGACTTGCCTACGGAAAAAACAGAGCAAAATTTGCCTGGTACGTTATTGACCCCACCATATTTTATGATACGCGAGGCATTTATCGCCCGAAAAATATTTCCAAAGATGAAATCTCCAAAAATTCAACACGTCAGGTGCTGGAAACCGAAGTATTTCCCAATAAAGATATTCCCAACGGAACGGTAACCAACATTCCGGTGCTAAATCTGGCCTTCTATCCTTCGGAGAGGGGCGAGTATAATTATGATGTAAACCCCGGAAAATACTCTGCCGGAATAAATGCTGATGGTAGCCTTGCACGTCCCAAAACACGATGGGGCGGTATTATGCGCAGCCTGGAAACCACCGATTTTCAGGCAGCAAACATTCAGTATATCGAATTTTGGATGATGGACCCGTTTACGAAAGACCACAACAACAGCGGCCAGTTGTATATCGACCTCGGCGATATCTCGGAAGACCTCCTGCGCGATGGTCGCAAAAGTTACGAAAACGGACTTCCCACCTCCAGCGTGGTTACTGATGTGGACACCACTATTTGGGGCCGTGTTCCTACCAAACAGGCATTAGTAGAATCGTTTAGTAATATTCCGGGGTCGCGTAAATATCAGGATGTGGGTTATGACGGGCTAAGTGATAAAGACGAAAGGTCCTTTTTTAAAAACTATTTGAAACTCATCAACGACCGGTTTGGTACAGGTTCCGAAGCGTACAAACAGGCTTATAAAGATCCTTCTTCAGATGACTATCACTACTATCGCGGTACTGATTATGACAACGAACCGCTCTATTCCAGTATTTCGGAACGCTATCAGGATTACAATGGCCCCGACGGAAACTCTCCGACTAATGCCCAGAATACCGAACCTTACAAGACCAGCGCCACCAACCTCCCTAACACGGAAGATATTAACCACGACAATACGCTGAACGAATCGGAACGATATTTTCAGTACAAAATTAACCTTGATCCGACCCAAATGGTGGTAGGGAAAAATTATATCACCGATGTGCACGTAGCGGGAAATATTCATCTCCCAAACGGTAATGTTACCAGCGTGAAGTGGTATCAGTTTAAGATTCCGATTCAAATGCCTACCAAAGTCGTGGGAAATATCAAAAACTTCCAGTCCATTCGCTTTATGCGCGTGTTTATGAAAGGTTTTTCAAAACCTATTATTTGCCGGTTTGCTACTTTTGGTTTGGTAAGAGGCGAATGGCGAAACTATATGCATTCATTGCTTGCACAGGGTGAATATATTCCCGGAGATGCCGGAAACCAGACCAAATTTGTTATTTCGACGGTGAATGTAGAGGAAAACTCAAACCGGACACCAATTCCCTACGTCATCCCCCCCGGCATTGAAAGAGAGGTAAATTTCGGAACCACAAATTATGTCCGGCTGAATGAACAATCGCTGCAATTTACCGTGGTGGACCTCAGAGATGGAGACGCACGAGGGGCATACAAAAATACAAATTTCGACTTCCGGCAGTATAAAAAAATAAAGATGTACGTGCATGCGGAGAAACGTTTGGCAGATGAAAATCTGAAAACCGGTGATTTGACGGTTTTTATCAGACTCGGATCCGATTTTACGCAAAACTACTATGAATATGAAATGCCCCTGAAATTTACACCCTGGTATACATCTTCTGCCGACCCGAATGCCATCTGGCCTGAACAAAACCGGATGGTGCTGGTACTTGATAAGCTTATAAAGGCCAAACAAGAGCGTAACATTGCCATGCGTAATCCTAACTCAAACGTTACTTTGCAAAGGCCGTTTGTTACTTACGATGGCAAGAACAAAATTACCGTTGTGGGAAATCCGAGTCTTAGCGATGTCAAAGGAATTTTGATTGGCGTACGAAATCCCAAAAGGAGAGGCACTAACCTAAATGATGACGGAGAAGAAAAGGATGCTATCATTTGGGTAGATGAACTACGACTGACCGGTTTTAATAAAAAACCCGGATGGGCAGGCATCGGAAGGCTCGAAGCCAATCTCTCCGATTTGGGCCGTGTTTCGGTAAGCGGCGCATACACCTCGGCGGGTTTCGGGAGCCTCGACCAGAAGCTGAATGTAATTTCGCAGAATAATACCATGAACTACAGCGTGGCCACCGATTTAGATCTCGGCAAACTGTTTCCTAAAAAAACAGGCCTTATAATTCCTGTCCATTTTGATTATGGAAAAGGAATTAATACCCCAAGATATAATCCGTTAAATCCTGATACCAAACTTAACGACGACCTGAGCACTTATGCGGATAAGGCCAAGCGCGATTCTGTGAAAAACATGGTCATTGATTATACACGGCGGACAAATATTAACTTTATGAATGTGCGGAAGGAACGTACCAACACCGGGAATAAGAAAAACAGAAAGCCTCAGTTTTACGATTTGGAAAACTTCAATTTCTCGTTTGCTTATTCACAAATTTACCATCACAATATCAACATAACCTCCGATCGTCTGAAAACATACCAGGGTGGATTGGACTATAATTTTAACACAAGGCCGAAGGATTTCAGACCTTTTTCCAAAAGTAAAAAAATTTCGTCTCCCTGGTTGCGATGGATCAGGGATTTCAATATTTACCTGTGGCCCAAAAATCTGTCTTTCAGGTTTAGCATGAACAGGGTTTTCGACAGCCGGACATACCGCAATAAGAGTTTTGGCGACATTATTACCAGACCCACCTACAAACGCAACTGGACATACAATAGGGATTACTCTTTTAAATATGATTTTTCCCGTTCGCTTTCGTTGGAATATATTGCCGGCGCCAGAGCATATATACGCGAACCACAGATTTATCCCGATAAAGACACACGACAATGGGAAGAGTATAAACGTGAAATTTGGAGCCAGATTTGGAATATGGGAACACTCCGGAATTTCAATCAGTCGGTGAAGGTAACTTACCACCTTCCTTTGTCAAAACTTCCGCTTACCGACTGGCTGAACAGCTCTGCGAACTATCAGGTGCAATACAACTGGAATGCTTCGCCGGTTGCCGTTCAGCAACGACTTGGAAATACCGTTGAAAATGCGCGAAACATCCAGTTCAATGCCGGCGCCGATTTTAACAGACTGTATAATAAGATTCCCTTTCTAAAAAAACTGAACCGCATGAGTTTCAGGGGCCGGCCACAGAACAGAATAGGTTTTATACAACAAAAGAAACCCACAGCTGTTAAAGACAGCATGAAGAAAAAACGTAACGGGCCGGGTATCGGCAAAACCTTTGGAGAAGGGGCTTTGCGATTTTTGATGCTGGTGAAAAGAGTAAATTTTGTTTACCGGCGTTCCGATGGTACACAACTTCCGGGTTTTGTCCCCGTTCCTGACATGGCCGGCATCAATATTCGTGATGGTGCGCCTGGCTTGGGCTTCGTGTTTGGTAGTCAGAGAGATATCCGCCAAAGGGCTGCCCAAAACGGATGGCTTACCTACGATACCATTCTTAATCAGGCATATATTACCAAACTTACGGAACACATGTCGTATAGGGTAAATACAAACATTTTGAATTTTGTTAAAATTGATTTGTATGGAGACCGTGTTTTTTCTAAAAATTACACTTCTTATTACCGCTTTGACCCTGCGGCCAATGATTTTGTTAACTATTCGCCGCAGGAAGCCGGCAATTTCAGTATCACGTATCCATTTATTGCCACCTCATTTGAGAAAAATAATAACAATAATATTTCTGCAACTTTTGAACGGTTCAAAGCTGACCGGAAAGAAATAGCGGAGCGACTTGCAAGAAACAATCCGGTATGGTCGGGACAGTATGTTTACGATAGTACTGCCGGCGACTATTTTCCCCTCGGGTACAGCTCGAATCAGCAACAGGTGATGTATTATTCTTTTCTTGCAGCCTACTCCGGCAAAGATGCAGGAAAAATCGGAATTACAAAACCGTTCCCCTCCTTCCCGCTGCCCAACTGGCGGGTAACTTTCAGCGGACTTACCAATATCAAAGCTATCGGAGAAATTTTTCGGGGTTTTAACATCAGTCACGGTTATCGTTCTCTGTTGAGTATCAATGCATGGAAAACCAACATTATTTATGACCCGAACAATCGGGGGAAGACCTTTGACAACAGCAACAATTTCATAAACCAATATGATATTGGGGTGGTTTCGTTTTTTGAACAATACAGTCCGCTCATTGGTATTGATTTTACCATGAAAAACAGCCTCGGCGGAAAACTTGAATATAAAAAGTCGCGAAATGTGGTGATGAGTTTTGTAAATAACCAACTGACGGAAATCGACAGCAAAGAAATTGTGATTGGCCTGAGTTACCGAATAAGAGGACTGAAATTCTCTGTGGGGAATTTCATGGGAAGGAGAAGTAGAAAATACAACACCGACCTAAACCTGAAATTAGATGTGGGCATTCGCGATAACAAAACCATTTTGCGGCGGATTGATGAAAGTACCAACCAGGTTTCGGCAGGTTCCAAACAGTTTACGCTTAACTTCTCTGCCAACTACATGCTCAGCCAAAGCCTGCAGTTCAGGGCTTATTTTAATATGAATAAAAATGCGCCCTACATGTCGTCGCAACTCGCTAATACTACCACAAGTGGCGGATTTACTCTGCGTTTTAACCTGGCACAGTAGAAGTTAGATGAAGGGAATTGACAAACGTATTAATCGATCATTGGCCAAAAAGCGGCTGTTTACTTATCCACTTTATTCACCATTTCTTCGTTCATCATTCATCATTCCGTTATTATCCATTTTTTCTCTATTTTTACCATAATATTTCAAACGGAAGAAGGAAAAGGGACCTCCTTTTATTATTACAATTTTAAATCAACTAAATTTCAAATAAAATGAAAAAAATTACATTTAGCCTTTTATTTTTATTAAGCTTGGTGTTTTCATTTACACTTATGGCTCAACAGCTTGACCTGTCAAAGTTTAACGGTATGAAATTCCGCAATATTGGTCCTGCCGGGATGAGTGGCCGTGTAACAGCCATCGATGTCAACCAGAAAGACCCGCGGATTATGTTTGTGGGAACAGCTTCGGGGGGCTTGTGGCGTTCCACTGACAGGGGAATCTCCTGGAAACCTGTTTTTGACAAACAAAGAGTTATGTCCATCGGTTCCATCGCTATTGACCAGCATAATCCCGATATTATCTGGGTTGGGACGGGTGAAGGCGACCCTCGCAACAGCGTCTCTTCCGGCTACGGACTTTACCGTTCGCTGGATGATGGAAACACGTGGCAACTCATGGGGTTGGAAAAGACCCGTAACATCTACCGTATCATTGTCAGTCCTGACAATAGCAATGTGGTTTATGTGGGCGCCATCGGCACCCCGTGGGGGCCCAGTCCCAACAGAGGATTGTATCGCACCGAAGATGGCGGAAAAACGTGGAAGAAAATTCTTTACGTAAACGACCTTACCGGCGTGGCCGATATGGTTATGGACCCGTCGAACCCGAAAAAATTATTTGTAGCCATGTGGCAATATCGTCGCTGGCCGTGGTTTTTCAAGTCGGGAGGCCCCGGATCAGGATTGTACGTTACTTATGACGGCGGTAACCATTTTACGAAAATAACCGCCAAAGACGGGTTACCTAAAGGTGAGCTGGGACGTATCGGAGTTGCCATTGCTGCCAGCAATCCTCAGGTAGTATACGCTCTGATTGAATCAAAAAAGAACGGTTTTTACCGTTCCGATGATGGTGGAAAAACCTGGGAACTTCGTACCACCAAAAATATCGGCGACCGGCCTTTCTATTTTTCAAACATTTATGTGGACCCGAAAAATGAAAATTACGTCTATACGCTTTTCACCCGCGTAAACAAAAGCATCGACGGTGGCAAAACTTTCCAGCCGCTTATCGGAAGCAATATTCATCCCGACCATCACTCATGGTGGATTAGTCCGACAAATCCGAAATTTATGATAGATGGGAATGACGGCGGACTGGCCATCACTTATGACCAGGGAAAAACATGGCGTTACGTACAAAATTTGCCGGTGGGACAGTTTTATCATGTAAGTGTGGACAACGATCTGCCTTATCATGTGTATGGCGGCATGCAGGACAACGGCTCCTGGCGCGGACCGGGATACGTATGGGCACGAGGCGGCATCATCAACGCTTACTGGCAACATCTGATGGGCGGAGATGGTTTTGGTGTGATTCCCGACCCGTCTAATAACAATTACTGTTATGCCATGTGGCAGAAAGGCCACGTAGGACGTGTGGATATAAAAACCGGTTTTACCAAGGATATTCGTCCGGTGGATCCACAAGGAATACATTTACGGTTTAATTGGAATGCTGCTATTTCTGCCGACCCTTTTAATAAAGATGGCCTTTATATGGGAAGCCAGTTTTTACACAAAAGTACTGACCACGGTAACAGTTGGACAATTATTTCGCCCGATCTGACCACTAACGACACGGCTGAACAAAAACAGGACCAAAGCGGCGGTTTGACTTACGATGCAACCGGCGCCGAAAATTACACCACCATCACGGCTATTGGCCCCAGCCCGGTAAAAAAAGGCGTTATCTGGGTGGGTACCGATGATGGAAACGTCCAATTAACAAAAGATGGTGGTAAGCATTGGGAAAATCTGGTGAAAAAAATGAAAGGCCTCCCCAAAGGAAGCTGGACAGCACAGGTTGACCCTTCGACGTATAATGCCGGTGGAGCTTTTGTAGTGATGAACAATTACCGGCAGCAAGACTATTCCCCATATCTGTATCACACTACCAATTACGGGAAAAGCTGGGAAAATTTAGCAAAAAACGATAATATTTTTGGTTATTGCCTGTCGTTTGTCCAGGACCCGGTAGAACCGAAACTTATGTTTCTCGGCACAAGCAACGGTCTTTACGTTAGTATTAATAGCGGGAAAAGCTGGACCCACTGGACTAAACATTATCCTGCCGGCGTTCCTACCCGCGACATGGTGATTCAACCGCGCGAAGCAGATTTGGTTATTGGAACTTTCGGACGTGCCATTTACATTTTGGATGACATCCGTCCGTTGCGCGAAATTGCAGCCAAAGGAATCGCATTACTCAATGAACCCATTCATGTTTTTACCCCACCGGTAGCTTATGAAGTGAGTATCAAAGGAGAACCTGGTGTTTTTGTTGGCGGCGCCAGCTATTTTCATGGTCAAAACAAGCCCTTCGGCGCTATGCTGACCTTTTCGGTAAAAGAAGGCGTGAAAAAACCGGCTGCTGTCGGCAACAAGCATGCCGGACAAATGAAGCATCCGGGCGGTAAACATCCGGGACAAAAAACATCTCTGACAAAAAAAGTAACCATCAAGGTGATAGATGAAAATGGAAATGTCGTACGAACACTTTCCACTGTTCCCCAAACGGGAATTAACCGGATCTACTGGCGTCTCGACCGAAAAGGCTACCGCTTCCCCGGAAGTCCGAAACCAGGAAAACACGCCGCCGAAATAGGTGGCGGCGGCTATGTTATTCCGGGAATTTACAAATTGGTGTTTTCTTATCAGGGACATTCCGATTCTACTATGCTGACGGTAAAATCCGACCCGCGGCAGAATTTTTCCACAGAAGCCATGAAAGCCAATTATGCTTTGGTGCAGCCGGTGCTGAAAAAGATGCAATCACTTGCCGAAGCTATTGACCGGTTAAAGGAAAGTAAGAAAACCATGCTGGAGGTTGCAAAACTATTGCCACAAAAGAAAGGCAAAAACTACAATACTTTCGAAAAGATAAGCAAGGTAGTGAAAGATTCGCTCAAAGCCATAAATGCGGCTATTTTCCCACCGAAAAATATTCAGGGAATCTACAATAATCCTAAACTGGTAACGAACAAATTACGTGGAATCTACGGTATTGTCTTCGAGAGAGAGCCGCTCAACGCGACGGAAAAGCTGGTGCTAAAACAATCGAAAAATACCATTGATAATACATTGCAGCGTATCGATAATTTTTTCAAAAACCAGTGGACAACTTATAGAAAAACAGCGAAGAGCATGAAACTTTCGCCCTTTAATAAAGAGGGGAAGAAGTGAAAAGACTCAAGTTCAAAACTTAAAAATGGAGTGTTGGAGTAATGTGTAATTCACGACCCCAAAACTCCGGCACTCCAATTTATTTTACAAAAATCTCACGGTTGTGTCTTCGCCCAGGTTTGTTTGGCATCTTTAATGCTGTCGGTTACAGGACATCTGCGTTCGGGTTCCGCCAGCAAATGGTTAATTTGGACTGGCTTACTCGCTGCATACAATTATTACAAAGCCGGGGCACTAAATTGGAAATATGCACTTATTATCGCTGCGGCCTTTCTCATTGGCGGTTATTTCGGCTCAAAACTTACTTTACATATTCCTATGATTATTTTACGCAAGGGGTTGGCTGTTATCCTTGTCCTTATTGCACTCAAGCTGTTTTTGTCAAAATAGACAGATTATAAATTTTTATACACTTAAAATTGTGCCAAAAATTATTTTTTTTATTATTCACCAGGTTATCTTTATCTAAGCAATTAAGCCTCTGGTTTTTATTTTTTATCCACGACGCCATGTTAATAAATTTCTGACGGAACATGTGCATTTGTATTGTACATTGCACAAGTTATCAGGAATAGCCTCCTTTTGGATTAGGCATTAAAATTTAGTTAGTTATCATGTATTTAATATAAGTATTGTTACAATTATGGAAAACGATTTACTCTTTAGGTTTGATAGTGAAACCGATCATAATCCATCATTAAAAACGGAGAAAACCGAGCAGCAAAAAGGGTTTTATGAAAAGGTGCTTGAAGAGAGGAAAAAGAATGAAATGGCTACTGAAGGAAAGATGAATATGACTGTGGCTAAATTAAATTTGAAAAATTCCTATTCTGCAGAGGCTCTGACACAAGAGCCTGTGGAAAGTCAGGAAAAACCTTATTCGTATGATGAAGTGGTGGAAGCTGCTACGGAATATTTTGAGGGAGATAGTCTCGCAGCCGGAGTATGGGCCAATAAATATGCGCTGAAAAACAGTCAGGGAAATATTTTTGAGAAAACACCTGATCAGATGCACCGGCGGATTGCCCGCGAGATTGCCCGCATCGAGCAAAAGTACCCAAACCCATTGTCTGAAAATGACATTTACGAAGTACTCCGTAAGTTTAAATATATAATTCCGGCAGGGAGCCCCATGGCCGGTATCGGAAACCCATATCAGATATCTTCTTTGTCTAACTGCTTTGTTATTGGCAATGATGGGAATTCCGATTCTTATGGCGGTATTATGAAAATTGACGAGGAACAGGTACAACTGATGAAACGTCGCGGTGGTGTGGGCCACGACCTGACGCATATCAGGCCCAAAGGAAGTCCGGTAAAAAATACGGCACTTACCTCAACAGGTGTCGTTCCTTTTATGGAACGCTACTCCAATTCAACCCGCGAAGTGGCACAAGATGGCCGTCGCGGTGCACTCATGTTAAGTATTGATATTAAACATCCCGATGCAGAGAAATTTATCGATGCTAAATTAGAACAGGGAAAGGTAACCGGTGCCAATATTTCCGTAAAATTAGATGATGAGTTTATGCAGGCGGTAAAAGATGATACTCCATACGTACAGCAATACCCCATAGCTGCCAAAGAGCCCAAATATAAAAAGAAGATTAACGCACGCAATCTGTGGAAAAAAATTGTTCACAATGCATGGACCTCTGCTGAGCCGGGAATCCTGTTTTGGGATACGGTCATCCGGGAATCTATTCCAGATTGTTATGCCGACAAAGGTTTCAGGACAGTTTCCACCAATCCCTGTGGCGAAATTCCGCTTTGTCCTTATGACTCTTGCCGTTTGCTGGCTATAAATCTGTACAGTTATGTAGAGAATCCATTTACTAATAAGGCTTATTTCAACGGCGATTTGTTTAGCAAACACGTGCACATTGCCCACCGCATGATGGATGACATTGTGGACCTTGAGCTGGAAAAAGTGGATACTATTCTCACCAAAATTGATACCGATCCCGAGTCGGCGGAGATAAAATATACCGAACGACGGCTTTGGGAAAAAATTCGTGAAAAATCGTTAATGGGTCGCCGTACGGGAATTGGGATTACCGCAGAAGGAGATATGCTTGCTGCTTTGGGCTTACGGTACGGTTCCGACGAAGCTATTAATTTTTCTGTAGAAGTTCATCGCCTTTTGGCACTTGAGGTTTACAGCAGCTCCGTTGATCTGGCAGAAGAGCGGGGCAGCTTTCCGATTTATGAAGCAGAACGCGAACAGAATAACCCCTTCATAAACCGCATTAAAAAAAATGCACCTAACCTGTATGAGAAAATGAAACGCGTTGGACGGCGTAATATTTCCATGCTTACCATTGCTCCAACCGGAAGTGTAAGTATTTGCACACAAACCACTTCCGGCATCGAGCCTGTTTTTATGGTCTCTTATAAACGGCGCCGCAAAGTGAATCCCAGCGATAAAAACGTTACGATTAATTTTGTGGATGAGATTGGCGATACATGGGAAGAGTACAATGTGTTTCATCCCAAGTTTGAAGTGTGGCTAAAGTTAAATGATTATAATGTGGACGAGGTGAAGAACCTTCCGGATGAACAGTTGCAGGAAATCATTAAAAAATCACCTTATTATAAAGCTACCTCAGCCGATATAAATTGGGTAAGCAAAGTAAAAATGCAGGGGAGAATCCAAAAATGGGTGGACCATTCCATTAGTGTCACGGTAAACATTCCCGAAAATGTATCGGAAGAGATGGTCAGCGACATATACATGACCGCATGGGAGAGCGGATGTAAGGGAATGACTATTTATCGTGAAGGTTCCCGTGCAGGGGTGCTGGTGAGTAATGATAAGAAAGAAGAAAATGCATTTAAAGAAACCAGTGCGCCGCATAGACCCAAAGTTTTGGAAGCCAACATCCTTCGCTTTCAGAATAATTATGAAAAATGGATTGCCGTAGTGGGAAAACTCGATGGTCGGCCATATGAAATTTTTACCGGAAAAGCGGATGACTTCTATTTGCCGCCGGCAATAGAAAAAGGATGGGTTATCAAGAATAAGAAAAAGGGCGAACATTCACGTTACGATTTCCAGTTTGAAGATAAACAGGGGTACAAAATTACCATAGAAGGGCTGTCGCGCTCATTTGATAAAACTTACTGGAATTATGCCCGGCTTATTTCCGGCCTTCTCCGTCATGGTATGCCATTGGCTTACGTTGTTACCCTTGTGGGAAACCTCAATGTGGAAGAAGACAATATTAACACCTGGAAAAACGGGGTGGTGAGAGCGCTGAAGCGTTACCTGCAGGATGGTGAAAAAGTGGTGGACAAAAAAGTCTGTCCCGAATGTGGCGAAGAAGCGCTGATTTATCAGGATGGCTGCCTAACCTGCAACGCCTGCGGCTATTCCAAATGCGGATAATTTCGAAAAACTTTGTTGCCGGATAAAAATAACGACCGGAATTCATGACTTTTCTCCGGATCATCAATTAAAAACATGCAACAGATTCCCATCATAAACCGCGTGATATTCAATTAAAGGATAGCGTCCGTTTCCCTGAATCAGCGAACCATCCAATAACTGATAGGTATTTCCGGTGCACTCGTCTTTCACAAAAGGATAATATTTTCCCACAATAAGCTGTGTACACTTGTTGCCGTTACAACATTTGTCGGGATCGTTGGGGGGCAGGCGGTCGTAAGCTTTGAATGTGCTTTGGCTTTCGCGATAAATAATTACGCCTCTCGAACCCGGCCCGATATAAACGCCCCGGTCGCCAGTGGCAACATAAATCCAACCTCCCACAGTATTTAATCCCTGATAAAAGGTGGAGTTGGGGTCGATATCAATTTGGATAATCGCCCGCGGGTCGTTGGGATTAATGTTGGCTTTGTTACACGAACTCAAAACAACACCTCCTAAAATAGCCGCAAATAGCATTAAACGCTTCATTGTCTCCGATTGAACTGCAATGATAACTAAAAAACCAAAATGGGAAACTGCTATTTTTCGCAGAATTTCCTGTTTATTAAATGAAATTGTTTAAAGTTAAACTTTACGAAAAACACATTGGTATCATCGGGCTTCAATTTGTTTTTATTTCACAACTATAGCTCAAAATAAAGGCTAAGCATTGCCGTGAATATCAACATACTTCGTCTCAAAATACATATTTAACTTCAAACACCGTTAATGTAAAGTATAAGATAAGTGTTTGCATCACATCTGAATTATTAATTTAAAAACAATCTGTATTAAGGTATATTAACCTATAAAACAGGATTTTGTCCGGAACAATCTGCGACAGTAAATTCCTTATGTGACATCTGTCACATAAGGAATGCCCGGATGAGGATAAGTTTGTCATCTTATTTTTTTATTAAAAAGTTATTAAACGGTTGTAACAGCCGGCATGTGGAAAGTTAATTGTAAAAATAATCATCGTAATTAATTATTAATAAATTCTCAAAGTTATGAAAAGAAAATTATTATGTGAAGAAAAGAAAGCCAAAAAAGTATCTTTTCTTAAGAAAAGCGGACTTTCACTTGTGGGTGGGTTCGTCGCCTTTCTTTTCCTGGTATTCGGTTTCGGGTCGGGAACAGCCATGGCTATCCCGAGTTTTGCACGACAAACGGGTTTATCGTGTTCTGTTTGCCATACGGTATTCCCGGAGCTCACTTCTTTTGGCAGACAATTTAAGTTGAACGGTTATACCTTGACAAACATAAAGACCATTGTCCAAAAAGAATCTTCATCAAACGGTAAAAGCAGCAGAGACGTATTAAAGCTGCTTCATATCCCCCAGCTATCTGTGGGATTTAACACCGGGTTTACTCATCTGGCAAAAAGCATACCCGGAACGCAGAATAATAATATTGAATTTCCACAATCATTTAGTTTTTATTATGGAGGTATTATCGCTCCTCATTTTGGATCATTTCTACAAGTTTCCCTAGATGACGATGCTGGAGCTTTTGGAATTGATATGCTTGATATTCGTTATGCCAATACTACCAAGATAGGGAAAATGCCACTTTTGTATGGTTTAACCATAGACAATGGTCCCATGATGGGGGATGTATGGAATACCGCCTCACCATGGAGCTATCCTTATTCGGCTTCGGGCATAGCACCGGCTCCATCGGCAGGTACAATGGTTGAAGGAGGCCTTATGGGCACATTGGGCGCTGGCGCCAATGCGCTATTTGGCAACACGCTCTATCTCGGCTTTAGCTTGTATCGGACGGCCCCCTTTGGAACGATTTTTCCTCCTGACAATGGATCTGTAATGACGATTAAAGGATTAAGTCCGTATTGGCGCATTGCTATACAGCACCAATGGACAAAAAGTTACCTCGAAGTGGGTACTTTCGGATTAGCAACCAAGTTGTATCCCTCCGGTGTTTCCGGAGCAACGGATAATTATACTGATTTCGGATTTGACCTTCAGTACGAGTATCCTTTTGCAAAGGGCCAATTTACCTTACACAGTAGCTATGTTACGGAGAAGCAGCAATTTAACGCCAGTTACGCAGCCGGTAACGCTCAGTTTTTGAATGATAAGGTTAATTCCTTTAAAACGGACGTCAGTATCTACCTTAAGAAAGGTTATATGTTTACTCTCGGATATTTTAACTATAGCGGTAGTTCAGACAATATTATGTATGCTCCGGCTTCTGTATCCGGAAGCAGAACAGGACTTCCGAATAGCAGCGGTCTAATGACCCAGATTGATTATTTGCCGTGGGAAAACACTAAAATATCCCTGATTTACACCGCCTATAATAAATTTAATGGAGCTACAAATAATTATGACGGCTCCGGAAGAAAAGCTTCAGATAACAATTCTATTTACCTGCAACTATGGTTTTTATTTTAGCAATTTGATTGTCTGATTTTTTCTTAAACTTCTATTCTTTTAATAAAGTTGCGCAAACCCGT
>CAZRAW010000004.1:0-44996 GCA_964598065.1 uncultured Lentimicrobiaceae bacterium | reverse complement strand
CGTTTGAGGTAGCAAAATTAATAAAAATTTGGTTTGCCAAATTATTTTTTAATTTCATGGCTAAATATTATTTTGAGGTGCTGAAATAATAAATTTACGAAGAATAGCAATCCGCTTTGCGGATTGAACAATAATAGCCACAGGAGCATCCTGTGGTAAATAATGAACAAAATCTCAACCCTATATGGGTTGAACAATATTTGATGAAAATATTGTTATGATAATCTATTGAACCCTTTCAGGGTTCTGATTTCCAGTTGGTTATAATACCATATGCTCTGCATATGGCTATTATTATTTATCCGCTTTCAGCGGAATTAGATAGATTAAAAAATACTGTTAGCACCTCAAAATAATATTTAGCTTTTTACTCATTCCTGCTTTTGCAAAGCTTTTACCTTCTCCACAATGGTAGCGGCCAGCTTCAGGTTGGACTCGTGTGTCCAGCCGGCAACATGCGGAGAAAAAATTACATTTTGCATTTGAACAAGTTCGGAAAAAGCTTTGGGAAAATTATTTGCATTCCGATTCTCAAACGAAAGACCTTCGTATTCCAGCACGTCAAAGCAGGCACCCCTCACTTTACCGGATTTCAGTGCTGCCACCATATAATCCGTTTTTACAACCTCTCCCCTTGCGGTATTTATAAGCCAGATTTTTTTGCTAAACTTATTCAGAAAATCATTGTTGACCATGTAGCGGGTTTCATCGGTCAAAGGGACATGCAGACTCAAAATGTCAGTATGTACAAAAATTTCTTCTAACGAAACTTCTGTAACAAACCTATTGGAGAAGCCGGATTTGTATTTATCGTAAGCCAGCACACGGGCGCCAAAGCCGCTGAGTTTTCCGGCAAAGGCACTTCCCATGTTTCCGTAGCCTATAATTCCCACGGTTTTGCCTTCTATTTCCAGTCCGCGGTTTTCTTCACGCAACCAGAGACCCCGACGCACCTCAGCATCTCCTTTTTTAAGATTATTAAAAAGCATGAGCAGCATCCCAATAGCATGTTCGCCTACGGCACTGCGGTTACCTTCAGGGGCATTCAAACAACGGATACCCTGCTTTTCGGCAAAAGGCACATCAATATTTTCCATGCCGGCTCCTACCCTGCCGATAAACTCCAGTTTGCAGGCTGCCAAAAGCATTTCCCTGTCCATCTTTATCTTGCTGCGAATAATAACACCTTCGTATTCGCCAATGATTTTTTTAAAATCACCACGCTGAAAATCAGGGAAATAATTGCAACGAAAGCCAATTTCCTCCAAGCCTTCCCGCAAGGAAGGATGCGTACTGTCTATAAATAAAACTTTTTTCATACTTAAATATTGATAGCGCAAATATCCTAAAAAAGAAAGTTAGTCGGCGGTTTTGTATTTTAAAAGTTCTATGTTGTCTTCTGCTGTCTTTTTTAAGAATATTTTTACTTTGTTTTCAACAACAAACAGTTCAATAAGTACGTTTGACAAATATTTTGTAAACATGAAAACATCTTCTAACTTTGCGCCTCTAAAAAGTGGCGTTTTTGTGATATTCTAAAACTTGAAAATCAACACAAAAGCCTGCACTGATTTTTTGACAAACAGTATTAATATGTGGCAATTTCTCGTTCGGTTTACTCTTAGAAACCGATTAGTTATCTTGATAGTAATTGGGTTACTAACGATTTTTATGGGATACGAGGGTTCAAAGGTCCAGCTTTCTTACCATCTGGCCAAGATGCTTCCATCAACCGATCCTACCAGTATAGAATATAATAACTTCAAAAAAGAATTTGGACAAAGCGGAGATGGGAGCATTAGTTTTATTGCTGTAAAAGACCCCAAACTGTTTACACTTCAGCATTTTGATGACTGGTATGACCTAACCCACAAACTCATGAAAATCAAAGGAGTAAAACAAGTTATCTCCGCCGCCCGTGTGTTTACTTTAGTGAGAAATGACAGTCTCCACAAATTTGAGTTTGTCAACCTTGTACCTCATCGTCCCACAACACAAAAGCAGGTTGACTCCATAAAAAACGTGCTTTATAATCTTCCGCTTTACCGGGGGCGGCTGTTTAACAGAAAAACACACGCTTATCTCATTATGATTACCGTGAACAATAAAATTCTGAATTCAAAAGCCAGAATTCCACTTATGAAAAAGATTACGGAAACGGCGGAAGATTACGGAAAAAAATATCATCTCGACATAAAAAAGTCGGGGCTTCCATATATTCGTACTATCCAAAGTGAACTGATATTACACGAAACTTTATTTTTTGTTTTGCTTTCGGCATTTATTACTTTCATTTTGCTGTTTGTGCTCTTCAGATCATTCAGGGCAGTTTTTTTCGCCATGATTATTGTGATTATTGCTGTAGTATGGACAATGGGAACAGTTACCTTGCTGGGTTATAAATTCACCATTCTGACAGCCGTTTTACCGCCTCTACTTATTATTATCGGGGTGGAAAACTCCATCTTTCTACTGAACAAATACTTGGATGAGATCCGTCTTCACGGGAACAAAGCCCGCGCACTGTCGCGCATGATTGTGCGCATCGGAAAAGCCAATCTGCTTACTAACGCCACTACGGCAGCCGGTTTTGGCTCTTTTATGATTACTTCCAATACTTTTCTTGTGGAATTTGGTATTGTGGCAACAATCAACATAATGGTTATTTATGTACTTTCTATGTTGATGCTACCAATTTTATTCAGCTATTTTCCGGTTCCAAAGTCTCGCCACCTGAAACATCTAAACAGTGAAAAAAGTTTTACCACTAAAATATTAAATGCGGTTAATAAACTGATAATCAGACATAGGCCTATAATTTACGGCGTTACAATTTTATTGGTATTGACAGGAGCGTATGGGGTTACCAGGTTGCGAACATCAGGCTCCATAGTAGATGACATTTCCAAGAAGAACAAGCTGCAGAAAGACTTGCTTTTTATGGAGAAAAACTTCAAAGGTGTTTTGCCGTTGGAAATTACCGTTAACACGGAGAAGAAAGGAGGGCTTTTACGACTTTACAACCTGAGGAAAATAGAAGAGCTACAGGACACCCTGGCGCTGTATCCCCAGTTTGCCCGTCCGGTATCCATTGTTTCCCTGATAAAATCGGCCAAACAGGCGTTTTACCGGGGTAACCCCAAAATGTATTCTTTGCCAAATAATCAGGAAAAGAACTTTATCCTCAGCTATATCCCGAACTTAAAACAAAAGGTACGCAGCAAAAAGCGAAGTTTGCTGAGCTCGTTTGTTGATTCTAATTTTCGTATAGCAAGGATTTCTGTCCAAATGGCGAATATGGGAACCGATGAAATTGACAGTATTATTCGTACTATCAGACCTAAAATCAATAAAATTTTCCCACCCTCAAAATATAAAGTACACCTGACCGGCACCAGTGTAGTCTTTCTTAAAAGCACGAATTATCTCGTTAAAAACCTTGCTTATAGTTTATTGCTGGCTATTGGCATCATCACATTGCTCATGTCTTTTATTTTCTCCTCGGTTAAAATGATTATCGTTTCCCTTATCCCAAATATGATTCCGCTTATTCTTACAGCAGGTATGATGGGATATTTCGGTATCTCCATAAAACCCTCCACCATTATCATTTTCAGTATTGCATTGGGAATCAGTGTAGACAATACAATTCACTATTTGTCGCGTTACCGGTTACATTTGAAAACAAACCGGTGGAATGTCCAAAAATCAGTTATAGGCTCGCTGTATGAAGCAGGATACAGTATGATTTTTTCGGTAATAGTGCTATTTTTCGGTTTTTATGTTTTTACATTCTCTTCGTTTGGCGGAATCAAGGCTTTAGGCTATCTTGTTTCATTTACTCTGCTAATTGCTTTGCTTACAAACCTGATTGTTTTGCCGTCTCTGCTACTTTCGCTTGACAAATGGCTGTTGACCAAATCATTTAAAAAAGCGGAGAGAGAAGTTTTTGTTGAGGAAAAACATGATGAGTTGGATGAAATCGTTTCAAATGAGTTAGAAAACAAGAAAAAAAAATAAAATAGCATGAAAGGAATTATTTTGGCCGGTGGATCCGGCACCCGGTTACACCCGCTTACCTTGGCTGTCAGCAAGCAACTCATGCCTGTTTACGACAAGCCCATGATTTACTATCCTTTATCTATCCTGTTGATGGCTGGCATAAAAGATATTCTCATTATTTCCACGCCCCACGACACTCCTAATTTTAAATTGTTGCTAAGCGATGGCTCTCAAATCGGTTGTCATTTTGAATATGCTGTTCAGCATAATCCCAACGGACTGGCTCAGGCTTTTGTCATTGGAGAAAAGTTTATCGGAAAAGAAAAAGTAGCCCTGGTTTTGGGCGACAACATATTTTATGGTCGTGGATTACAACAGTTGCTCATAGACAGCACCAATCCCGATGGCGGCATCGTTTTTGCCTATCACGTAAAAGATCCGGAACGTTATGGTGTTGTGGAGTTTGATGAAAACATGAAAGCACTTTCCATTGAAGAAAAGCCGGAACATCCCAAATCAAAATATGCCGTTCCCGGACTCTATTTTTATGATAATTCGGTTGTGAAAATTGCTAAATCCATGAGCCCCAGCGCGCGGGGAGAATATGAAATTACGGATATTAACAAATATTATCTGAAAAAAAACAAATTGAAAGTCGGGCTTCTCAGCCGCGGAACAGCCTGGCTCGATACCGGGACCTTTTCTTCTCTGACGCAGGCATCACAATTTGTGGAAGTTATTCAGGAAAGACAGAGCCTGAAAATTGGTTGTATTGAAGAAATTGCTTATAATAAAGGGTTTATCGATGAGCAACAATTAAGAAAAGTTGCCAAACCGCTGTTGAAAAGCGGATATGGAGAATATTTATTAAATTTGATAGATTAAAATTTATTGGGTGTACACTTACAAAGAATTATATAAGCTTTTTTCCAACCATTTGGAAAAACAAAGTTTCAGCAAGAATCCAAAAGAGCTGTACGAACCGATATTGTATAGCCTCTCCCAATGTGGAAAACGACTCAGACCACTTTTTACCCTCATGGCCTGCGACCTTTTTGAAGGTAATATTCAAAAAGCTTTGCCTCAGGCACTGGCCATTGAATTACTTCATAATTTCACACTGATGCATGATGATTTGATGGATCAGTCGCCCATCCGTCACGGAAAAGAAACTGTTTTTAAAAAATGGAGCCCAAACATGGCCATTCTTGCAGGAGATGCCCTCTATGTCATGGCTTATGACTATACACTTCAGGCAGACATTGAGATATTACCCGCTATTTTATCAACATTCAACAAGACTGCTTTAAAGGCCTGTGAAGGCCAGCAATTGGATTTGAATTTTGAGAAAAGAAGAATAGTATCTCTTGAAGATTATATTGAGATGATTCGTCTGAAAACAGCCCTGTTATTTGGCGCAAGCTTAAAAATAGGGGCTCTCATTGCCCGTGCATCCGCAGAAGACACACAACATATTTATGAATTCGGAATAAACATTGGCCTGGGATTTCAACTAAAAGATGATTTGCTGGATTTGTATGGCAATGAAAAAGTCTTTGGGAAAAAAACAGGTCAGGATATTCTTGAAAACAAAAAGACTTACCTTTTTACCAAAGCCATGGCCACAGCCGATCCCAAAACCAAAGAGCTGCTCCTCAATTATTTTCATGGAGAAGGCCTGCCCGAAAAGGAAAAAATCCGGTATTTCCGAAAAATCTTTGATTTATTAGACATTGAGAAACTAACCAATGATGCTATTTGTAACTATCTCAACAAAGGTCTGAAAAAGCTGGATATGATTGACTGTCCGGAAGAGCGAAAACAGACCCTGAAAAATCTTGCCCGTACTATGATTAGCCGGAAGAAATAAGCGCTACATTTCTAAATTCGATTGTAATTTTTCCCACTTTTTATAGAAGACATTTAATTGCTCCTGCAATTCGCTGTGCGCCTTATAAAGCGTTCCATCTTTCATCTCGCCGGCATATTTATCCGGTTGTGAAAGTTTCTTATTCAGCAACGCCAGTATTTTTTCCGTTTGTTCGATTTTATTTTCGGTTTCTTCCAATGCTTTCCGTAATTTGCGTAAACGGCGTTCTTTATCTTTTCTCTGCTGCCAGTCCTGTTTTTGCTCTTTTTCCACCGGTTTCCTTACTTTTGGCTTTTCGGTTGTTTCCAGCTCTTTAAGCTGTTCGATGTTTCGTTTGGCGAGATAATCGTAAAGGGTTCCGCGAAACTCTTTCAGTTTGTGATGCCTGATTTCGAAAAAGTGTTCGCTGAGCCCCTGCAAGAAGTCGCGGTCGTGTGATACCAGAATCAACGTACCATCGTACTGAAGCAGAGCGTTTTTCAGAATATCCTTCGACAAAAGGTCCAGGTGGTTTGTCGGCTCATCCAAAACAAGCAGGTTGGAAGGACTCAGCAATAGTCTGGCAAGTGAAAGGCGGGCCTTTTCTCCCCCCGAAAGCACACCAACTTTTTTGTTAACATCATCTCCCCGAAACAAAAAAGCCCCCAAAATAGATTTCAGCTTCATCCTGATATTGCCCACAGCAATGTCGTCAACAGTTTCAAAAACCGTTTTTGTGAGGTCTAACATCTCCCACTGGTCCTGTGCATAATAGGCAATTTTGACATTGTGGCCGTATTTTATTTCACCTTCGTAATCCAACTGATGGGCAATAATCTTTGACAAGGTGGTTTTGCCTTCGCCGTTTCGCCCAATGAAAACAATTTTATCTCCTTTAATCACTTGAAAATCTAACGATTGTAATACAAGAGTGCTTCCGTACGACTTGGAAACATTTTTCCCTTCCACCACCACTTTACCGCTACGCGGAGCAGACGGAAAACGAAAGTGGATACCGGTTTTGTCAAGCTCATCCACTTCAACTCTTTCCATTTTTTCAAGCTGCCTGATACGCGACTGTACCTGACGGGCTTTGGTAGCTTTGTAACGAAAACGTTCAACAAAATTTTCTAATTCACTGATCTGCCGTTGCTGGTTGGTAAATTCGGCCTGTTGCTGCTCTATACGTTCACGGCTTAACTGCAAATATTTGGAATATGGAACTTTGTAATCGTAAATTTTTCCATTGTTGATTTCCAGTGTCCGGGTGGTGAGGTTATCCAAAAAACTACGGTCATGCGAAACCAGTAAAACCGAACCACGGTAACTCTTTAGGAAATTTTCGAGCCATTGAATAGCATCAATATCAAGATGGTTGGTTGGTTCATCCAACAGGAGCAACGTCGGTTGCAACAACAGCAGTTTGGCCAACTCAATACGCATTTGCCAGCCGAGGCTAAAGCTACTCACCGGACGCAACAGCTCCTCCTGTAAAAAGCCAAGGCCTTTGAGTACTTTTATGGCCCTCCCCTCCTGTTTGTCATCTTCATTTATAGCCAAAAGATGATGAATCTCTTCCAAACGTTCATATAATTTAATGTATGCTTTGCTTTCGTAGTCGGTCCGGACGGAAAGCTGATGCCGAATGTCGGCAAGTTCCCTTTTAAGATTGTTCAGAAACGAAAAAGTCGATAAAGTTTCCTCCAGTACATTGCGACTGCTTCTGATTTGCTTTTCCTGTGGAAGATAGCCAATGGTTTCGCTCTCAGGGACAACCACATCCCCTCCGGAAGGTTTCTGTTCGCCTATCAAAATCCGCAACAGCGTAGTTTTTCCGGCGCCGTTATTTCCGGCCAGCCCAATCCGCTCTTTGTTTCCGATATGAAACGAAACATCTTTAAAAAGCGGCTCTCCGCCAAATTCCATTAAAATACTACTGACCGATATCACCTGAAAAATTTTTTAGCAAAAATATCATTTCCGGGGAAGTAGAAAAACAGTGCAAGACAAGTCTGGGAAAAATATTATCTTCCGGAAAAAAGCAACCGTTCGCCACGAATGCTTTCGTCAATCTCTCCCCGGTTGTAAACTTTCAGCCCGTTAACGAAAGTCATTTGGACCTGCGAATGAAACCGGACACTTTCGAACGGCGACCAGCCGCACTTATACAAAATATTGGATTTGCTGACTTCCCACGGTTTGTTCATATCCGTTAGAACCAGGTCAGCGGCATATCCCGGACGGATAAAACCTCTGTTTTGAATACCAAACAGGATAGCCGGATTATGGCACATTTTTTCTACAACTTTTTCTATGGTTATTTTCTTTTGCCGTACAAATTCGAGCATGGCCGTGAGCGAATGTTGCACCATGGGGCCACCCGAAGGCGCTTTGAAATAAGGTCGTTGCTTTTCCTCAAGGGTATGCGGCGCATGGTCGGTAGCCACCACATCGAGACGTCCGTTGAGGAGCGCATCAAACAACGCCAGACGGTCGGTCTCGGTTTTTACCGCCGGGTTCCATTTAATAAAATTACCTTTCGCAGGGTAATCTTTGTCAGAAAACCAAAGATGATGCACACAGACCTCAGCCGTGATTTTCTTCTCTTTCAAAGGAATATCGTTATCGAAAAGTTTCATTTCGCCGGCTGTGGACAAATGTAGAATGTGCAATCGGGTATTGTATCTCCGTGCCAACGCAACTGCCTTTGCCGAAGACAGATAACAGGCTTCTGCAGAACGGATTTTCGGATGAACCGAAACCGTTGCTTTCAACCCCTGCGCTTTAAAAAATTCGGTATTGTTGTTTTGAATCATTTCTTCATCTTCGCAATGGGTGGCAATGAGCATGGGAACCTGCGAAAAAACAGCTTCCAGCACTTTTTCATCATTTATTAGCATGTTTCCGGTAGAAGAGCCCATAAAAACTTTTACCCCGCAAACCCGTGAGGGATCAGTTTTTAAAACTTCGTTTAAATTATCGTTGGAGGCACCCATATAAAAAGAGTAGTTGGCGAAAGATTTTTCTGCTGCCAGCGAATATTTTTCTTCTAACAGCTCCTGTGTCAACGCCGGCGGATTGGTGTTGGGCATCTCCATAAAGCTTGTAACCCCGCCGGCAACGGCAGCACGGCTTTCACTGAAAATATCGGCTTTGTACTCAAGTCCGGGTTCACGGAAATGGACATGGTCGTCAATAACTCCCGGCAGCAGGAAGAGTCCGTCTGCAGCAACCACTTCCCAGCCCTTTTCGGCAGGCAGGTTTTCGCCTTCCAAAACTTTTTCGATGACTTTGCCCCTGACGTAAACATCACCCGTAAACTGCCTTCCTTCGTTGACAATGCGGGCTTGTTTTATGATAAATTGATGACTCATCAGATTAAATAGCTAATCTTGTTTTCTCGGTTTTATTTTTCCCATTATACCCCGTTTTCTCAAATCAATAACACCAAAAACAGCTTCGCGGAAGATACTTTTATTCATTTTTGATTCGCCAAGTGTACGTTCGGTGAAAATAATGGGAATCTCCACTACTTTAAAGCCCAGCTTGATGGCAGTGAACTTCATTTCAATTTGAAAAGCATAGCCCACAAATTTAACCTTGTCAAGGTCAATGGTTTCCAATACTTTTCGTGTCCAGCCTACAAAGCCGGCGGTAGTATCACGAATATTCATCCCCGTTACCAGCCTTACGTAGGCCGAGGCATAATAGGACATGAGCACGCGCCCCATGGGCCAGTTGACAACATTCACGCCGGTAATGTAACGGGAGCCAATTACCACATCGGCACCATCGTCGTGAAGACTTGAAAACAACCTTTCCAAATCAGAAGGATTATGGGAAAAGTCGGCATCCATTTCAAAAATAAAATTGTAATGACGCCGAAGCGCCCATTTAAAACCGGCTATATAAGCTGTTCCAAGTCCCTGTTTCTCTTTGCGCTCCAGAATATTCAACCGTTCAGGGAATACCTTCATAAGACGTTTGACGATAGCTGCTGTTCCATCCGGACTGTTGTCCTCAACCACCAAAATATCAAAAGTTGTATTTAAAGCAAAGACATTACGAATAATATTTTCGATATTATCCTTTTCGTTAAATGTGGGGATTATAACCAGCCCTTCCTTCATTGACAAATTTTTCCGCTAAAATAGTAGAAATACGTCAAATAAACAGTTCGTAATTTCTTAAAAATTCTCAAAACAAAAAAACATCCTGTTGCAGGATTCTCCCCCGGCAGCCGGCTGTGCTTATTTTGCAAGGTGAAAACACGAACAAATTCAGAATTGTTAACAATCTCGTCTTTTTTATTAATAGCGATATAATTTTTTTTATTACCTTTGATACTGAATCCGTAACAAAATTGATTAACCTGATAAACCCCAATAGTATGAAGAAATTTTACATTATTGCGTTAATAATCAGCACCGTTTTCTCTTCCGTCCACGCCCAAAACACCATTTTGGAGGCCCGCGGGATGATAGGACAGGTTGTAACAGTGAAAGGCATTGTTACCAATGGAAGTGAATTGGGAACGATCCGTTATTTACAGGATAATACTGCCGGAATTGCCGCCTATGGTTCTGCGATTAACAATGTAAACAGAGGCGATTCGGTGACCATTACAGGGACAGTTAAAAATTATAACCAATTGCTCGAACTTGACCCGATAACCAAGGTTGTTATAAGGTCAAGCGGAAACCCTTTGCCCGACCCGATAGTTTTAACGCCAGACCAGATTTCTGAAACCTATGAAAGCAGGCTGGTTCAGATTAATAATGTCATTTTTGATAACGGGGGCCAGACTTTTGCCGGAAATACTTTATATACATTTACTTCAAATGGTCAAACGGGTAAAGTATATATAAAAAAAGGTCAGGATATTGTTGGAAAAACAATACCCAGTGTTCCGGTCACCCTGACGGCAATCTGTTCTCAGTTTGATTATTCCAATCCAAACGCCGGCTATCAGCTGTTACCCCGCGATACCAATGATATTGTAAGAGCAAGTTCCATCTATTTTATAAAACCATTAACCAACACAAATTTCACACACACAACACTCGATTTTATCTGGACTACCAATATTCCCGGAACAACCGAAATATTCTTCGGCCCCACTGAAGCAACGGTTACATCAAATGTCCATGATTTGCAAGGTAAGTCCGTGAGTCATACTTTGGAATTGTCCGGTTTAAATGCGGGCAATATTACCTGGGTACAGGTCTTCTCTGTAAGCGGTGCTGATACGGCAAAATCGACAGTAACTCCTTTTGCTACCATTTCAAATTCAACAGGCAACATGAAAGTTTATTTCAATACACCTGTAGATACTTCTTACTCCAAAGGAGTAGATGCAGTGTATCTTCCGAAAACCATCGACGATACGCTGATAAGTTACATTAACCGGGCAAAGTACACCATTGACATGGCAATCTACAATATGAACAATAACGGAATCAGTGACATCAGCCAAGCGCTGATAGCAGCCGCAAACAGAGGCGTCCGGGTTCGTGTTATTGGTGGTGGCACTACGGCAAATATCGGATTTGAAGAATTGTCAGGTACCAAAGTTCATGTACTTATTGCCCCCAACAGTTCACAGCGTGACGGCATCATGCACAACAAGTTTGTAATTTTTGATGCGCAATCCGACAATCCGGACGACCCGATTGTCTGGACCGGCTCTACCAACTTTACCGAAGAACAGATCAATCTCGATGCCAACAATGTGATCATTGTTCAGGATCAGAGCCTGGCACGTACTTACCAAATTGAATTTGAAGAAATGTGGGGGTCCACCGGCGATCAGCCTAATGCTGCCAATGCCCGTTTCGGGTCTGAAAAAAAAGACAATACACCCCACGAATTTAAAATTCACGGAGACAGGGTTGAATCTTACTTTAGCCCCACAGATGGAGTTAGCGCACAGATCGTAAAGCACATCAATACAGCCAATCACGACTTAAGCATTGCCGTTATGCTGCTTACCCGTGATGAAATAGCTGCTGCTATTGGCTCCTCAGCCAAACTAATCGGCGATGCCGTAAATATGCTTACTAATAGCAAGAGCAATAATTCAGCCTCTGTAAACACAACCCTCTCAGCTGCCCTGGGTGATCATTATGTTTTTTATACCGGGAATTCCGGCATAATGCATAATAAATATATGATTGTGGATGAAGGAGACCCTTCGTCCGACCCGTTTGTGCTGACAGGTTCACACAACTGGAGCGCAGCCGCCAATAATGTCAATGACGAGAATACCTTAATCATTCACGACTCAACCATTGCAAATATTTATTACCAGAATTTTGTCCATCTTTATCTTGCCAGCAATGGAATACTTACTGCTGTTAAGAGTTTCGACGAAAATCCTGCTAACAAAGGCCTACGGGTATTTCCGAATCCGATAAACAATGGAAATGTGGCAGTGTCATGTTTCCTTTCTCAGGCTGAAAAAGGAGGCGTGATACAACTGATTGATCTGACAGGCAGGATAGTCTTTAACCGAATCGTTAAGCTGACAAATGGTGAAAATAAATTTCATTTTAATTTCCCGGCCTCCTATAAAGGTACTTATGTGCTTCGTTTAACAACAGCCAAACATGCCTGGAGCAAAATAGTGATGTTTGAATAGACGAAAAAAACCGCTAAGAAACAGGCTTAGGATTAAATCGAATAAGAAGTGAGGGAAAAATCTCCTCACTTCATTTGTTGTTTCATAGCGCAAACGTGCGTTTGTCCTTTTGACCTTATGTGAGTAAAAAAAATTAATTCATAAGCAGGGTAATTACGCGTGAGAAAATTTTATATTTTTCTCGTTTGGCCTGAAATTACATTATTAAAGAATTTTAGACATTTCGCCCTGCAATTCTTCCGATGGGTTCCAGAAAATTTCTTTAAAATCCAGAATTTCATCCTCTTTCACCTGAACACCTTCACTCATCAGGAGGTCTTTCATGGTATTTTGTCCGCCGAAAGCATGTTTTCCGGTGAGCAAACCCTGCCGGTTTACCACGCGATGGGCAGGAATTCCATCCAAACGATATTTGGAGCTGTTCAGCGCCCACCCTACCATGCGGGCAGAGCCTTTGCTGCCAAGGTATTCCGCCACAGCGCCATAAGAGGTAACGCGTCCGTAAGGAATCTGACGGACCACATCATACACCTTTTGGAAAAAGCCGGTTTTGCGAGGTATGTTTTTATTCATTTTTTTAAAAAAGTTCCGGATTCAATTTAAAAGCCAAACATCTGATTTTGGTACCGTGCTCCAGCCATTTCTTTTCGTAGAAGGTCTGAATTTGTGTCATTTCATTATCCATTCCTGAACCGTAAATATCTTCGTTGGAATCAAGCAAAGTATGACCCCCCAGTTCAATAACTTCGCGTGTATAGTCATAGAGCAACAGGGCATCTGTTTTGAGATGAATAACGGCACCGGGCTTCAAGAAACGGGCATAGCGTTTTAGAAACTGCGGCGATGTCAGCCGTTTTCTTTCTCTTGAAGCTTTTATTTGCGGGTCGGGAAAGGTAATCCACAGCTCGTACACCTCCTGCTGGCCGAAATAATATTCCGAAAGCTCAATACGCGTACGCACAAAAGCAACATTTTTCAGGTTTTCTTCCTGAGCGGTTTTCAGCCCACGCCACAAACGGGCGCCTTTTATATCCACACCGATAAAATTTTTCCTGGGATATTTTCGGGCCATGCCTACTGTATATTCGCCTTTCCCACAACCCAATTCCAGAATTAGAGGATGGTCGTTTTTGAAAAACTCTTTATTCCACTTTCCTTTCAGGAAAAATCCGTTGGCAATTTCCTCATATCGATATTGAAAAAGGTTTGGAAAAGTGAGATTTTCGGCAAACCGCTGAAGTTTATTCTTGTTTCCCAAGCCGTAAAACTTTTTTTATTTTACCAAAATCCAGGCCGAAGGATTTTCATTTTTGCGAATGGCCAATAGTTGTTTTTCTGCCATGGGACGGTTGTCGAAAGCATCAAAAGCAATCCGATGCAAACCATTAGATGTAACCCCCGCATCGAGTGCATCATACCCCTTACCTTTCAGCGAACGAATGAGGTTTTGTGCATTGTTAATATCCTTAAAGGCACCGGCAATGATATAGAACCGTGCGGTAGCAACTACTTGCTTTGATGATTCCGGTGTAGCGGCCACTTTCTCCGGAAGCGCTTTTGAGGCAGGTTTAGCAGTAAAAACAGGGGTTTTTGTTGATTCTGTTGAGACTGTAATCGTTTTTGCCTTTCTAACAGATGGTAATAGTATTTTTGTTTTAGTTTGTGTTACAGCAGCCATCGGCCTTTCAAGTGTATTTATCTCTTTTTTAACTACCACAACAGGTTTTTCCGCTTCTTTTTTCTCAAAAAGGCTTATCCACCACGACCCCAGCTTACTGCTACTCATTTTGGCAATGGGAACATGGTCGATATTGTTTATCAGATAAGCATTAGGTTCGGAATAAAAAAGAGGAATTACCGATGAGTAATTGTCATAATAGGTATTTACAGTGTCTTTGTTCATAAATCCCCAACCCACCATCATGGCGATAATCAGCGAAACGAGAAAGACAAGCTGTGTTTTGTAAGGCGATTTTTTACGTGTAGCCAACAATTTTGTATGTCTTGATTCGGTAGCAGAAGAAGATACAGCATATTTTCTGTTCTGCTTTTTGGCCTCCTTCGTAGCAGAAACTTTCTTTTCGTGTCCCGCGCCAACCACTTCACGCAGTTTTTCTTCAGCATTAGTACGACGGATGGCCGGTGAAACAAAACTACTAAGCCCAAAAGCATCAGCATTATAATTAATACTACTGTCCTGTTCGAAAACAATCTTTTCGTTTTTGTTGAGATACAAATAACCCACCTCGTAGAAATTTATTCTTTTCCCCGATTTCAGCGCATTGTCGCACAAATAAACAAACTTATCCACCTGTGCTTTCGCCTCCTGGTAAGAGATATTTTCTTCGCGGGCAATATAATTAACCAAAAGTCCGTCGTTGGTCTTCAGATAAGCATTAAACATCACCTGTTTGTAAGGTGGACGGAAATGATGGGTATTGGGCTGAATAGAAGCAGGTTTATCATTGGTAAGAAAACCTCCCAATCCGGGTATCACTACACACTCGTAGTCATACAGTAAATCACCTATATATCTTGCTATCTTCATAATACACTGTTTTTAGTAAGTGGCAGATTGAACCTGCTAAGATAATCACAGATGACGTTCATTGCAAATTTTGTTAATAAGTTTTGTAAGGTCTTCCGGTGTGTCCACCCCAACACCTTCGTAATCAGTAATATCTGTTTTTATCACAAAGCCGTTTTCCAACCACCGGAGTTGCTCCAGGCTTTCGGCCTGTTCCAGCTTGCCCGGCGACAGCAAAACAATTTTCTTCAAGACCGACGTCCTGTAAGCATAGATACCCAAATGTTTGTAAACACCTGTTTTTCCGGGCCAGTTTTCTATTTTTTCTCCCCGCACAAAAGGGATGGCCTGCCGGCTAAAATAAAGAGCCTGTTTTTGAATACCGGTTACCACCTTTACGACATTAGGATTCATCAGCTCGTCAGCCGCTTCAATGGGATGAATGAGGGTTGCGATATCCGTTTTCTCATCCTGAAACAAAGCAATAAGCCGGCCGATTTGCTCAGGCTTTATCAACGGCTCATCGCCCTGAATGTTGATAACCACATCAAAAGTCCGGCTTTGCTTTTCCAGCTTTTCTACCACCTCGAGGCAACGCGAAGTGCCGTTGGCATGGTTACTGCTTGTGAGCATCACACTGCCGCCAAAACTTTCCACATTCCGGACAATACGTTCGTCATCGGTTGCCACCATCACCATTTCAACCCCGGCTACCGCCTTTACCTGCTCATACACCCGCTGTACCATAGTTTTGCCGCAGATATCAACAAGCGCTTTTCCGGGAAACCGGGTAGAAGCATAACGCGATGGAATAATTCCGAGGACTTTCATAAGAATTCACCAATTTAAAACAGGCCATTAATCTCGGCATCGACTCTTTCAATGACCACACCAATATCTTCCGGTTTGGAAAGGTCAAGTTCATCAACATTAATAATCAACAGTTTTCCCTGTTTGTACTTGGAAATCCACGCTTCGTAACGCTCGTTGAGGAGTTTCAGATAATCCAGCCGGATGGATTCCTCATACTCTCTGCCGCGTTTCTGAATTTGTTCCACCAGTGTGGAGACCGAAGCACGGAGGTAAATTAGCAGATCAGGCGGCTGGATAAAGGAGCTCATTAGTTCAAAAAGCGAGCTGTAATTCTCAAAATCGCGGGAGGACATAAGGTTCATATCGTGCAGATTAGGAGCAAAAATATAAGCATCTTCATAAATGCTGCGATCCTGTATCACCTTTTTTTTGCCCCGTCTGATTTCCACTACCTGACGAAACCGGCTATTCAGAAAATAGACCTGAAGATTGAAAGACCATCGTTGCATATCGTCATAAAAACTTTGAAGATAAGGATTGTGTTCTACGTCCTCGTAATGGGCTTTCCAGCCATAATGCTTTGACAAAACCTTTGTCAGGGTCGTCTTTCCCGAGCCTATATTTCCGGCAATTGCAATGTGCATTTTATTTTTGATTTAATAATTAAAATTCTTTTTTGTTGTACTGCTATGTTCCAATATTTCATCCACAAACTCGCGGCTGTTGTGCAAACGTGGAATTTTATGCTGGCCGCCCAACCTGTTGTTTCGCTTCATCCATGCGTAAAAGGTGCCCTTTTTCATTGACTTTATCAAAGGTGGTTTTAATACCATGTTATGATACCTTTTAGCTTCATAATCCGAATTTAAAGCTTTTAGTGTATTATCAAAAACCCCGGCAAAAAAATCAAAACTATCCGGCATTCTTTCAAATTCTATCAACCATTCATGCCGAATATTCTCGCCAACATATAAAGGCGCAGCCGTATAATCTCTAATGGCGGCTTTGGTTTTGGTACAAGCCGTTGCAAGGGCTTTTTCAGCATTATCCACTATAAGTTCTTCACCTACAATATTAATAAAGTTTTTGGTACGACCCGTAATTTGAATCCGATAAGGTTGCAATGAAGTAAAACGAATAGTATCGCCAATCATATAACGCCAAAGTCCTGAGTTGGTGGTTATAACCATAGCGTAATTTGTGTTTAATTTTACTTCATCCAGCCCCAGCGATTTCGGAAACGCCAGCTCTATTTGATCCATGGACACAAATTCGTAATAAATACCATAGTCTAACATAAGCAGCATATCATTGGAATCGCTTTGATCCTGGATGCCAAAGAAACCTTCGGAGGCATTGTAGGTTTCGAAATAACGCATCTTGTCTCCCGGAATCAGCGAAGCAAACTGTTCGCGATAAGGTTCAAAGCTGACCCCTCCATGGAAAAAGACTTCAAGATTCGGCCACACTTCCGGAATAGTTTTTTTCCCGGCCAGCTCCAGCACCTTTCGTATCAAAACCAGCGTCCATGAAGGCACACCTGAAAGACTTGTAACATTGTGATCCTGCGTAGCCTCGGCCATAAGCTGCAACTTACTTTCCCATTCGTCCATGAGGGCAATGGCCAGCGAAGGTGTACGCATGATTTGCGCCCAGTAGGGCATGTTGTGAATTAAAATTGCTGAAAGGTCGCCTTCGTAATAGGATTGGTTATTCACTTCCTGAATATTCTGGCTCCCGCCCATCAACAGACCTTTCCCCTGAAAAATAGAAGAATCGGCATAATTGTTCAAATAAAGGGTCAGCACATCTTTTCCCGCTTTAAAATGGCACTCTTCGATAGTAGCCTGGCTGATGGGAATAAATTTGCTTTTGTTGTCCGTAGTTCCCGATGATTTGGCAAACCATTTAATTTCTTCAGGCCACAACAGATTATTTTCTCCCCGCCGCATACGGTCAATCAGGGGTTGTATATCCTCGTATTTGCTAACCGGTACCCGTTGCCGGAAAGTTTCCGGACTTTTAATGCTTTTGTAATCATACTTCTTTCCCCACTCGGTAACCGTTCCTGTCGCAATCAGCTTCTCAAACCAATCATGTTGAACCTCAATCGGAAATTTCAGAAAAAGGTCAATTTGATGCATCCTCTTTTTAATCAGCCAGGTGAGTACGGAATTTATAATTGCCATGGATATCTTTGATAGGGTATTAAAAGATATCAAATTTAAGAAAATTTTGCAAACATCCCGAATAATTAAGAAATGAATTTTAAGAAACCCGCCGCACCATGCTTTTCCCGAAAATCAAGAAATGGCACAAAAAGTGTATATTTGTTTGTCAATTTTCAACCATGATACTTTTTCCGTCGGCAAAAATCAACCTTGGACTTCGGGTAATGGCAAAACGCAACGATGGCTTTCATAACATCGAAAGCTTTTTATATCCCATACCTTTACGGGATGTGCTTGAGTTCAGAGAATCAGCCGCTTGTCAGCTCAGAATCTACGGGAAACCCATCCCGGGAAAACTTTCGGAAAACCTGCTCTGCAAAACATGGGAGCTGTTGAAAAAGCATTATGATATTCCGCCATTGGAAGTTCATTTGTTAAAAGGTATCCCTGCCGGCAGCGGGTTGGGCGGAGGTTCTTCCGATGCCGCCTTTTTTTTGAAAAGACTAAACGATTTTTTTCAATTAAAGATAGCAGATGAAAAGCTTATGGATTTGGCTGCACAGCTCGGCAGCGACTGTCCTTTTTTCATTCAAAACACACCGGCACTCGTCAGCGGGAAAGGGAAGATTACAGAAACCCGCCGGCTTGATCTGAGCGGCCTCTATCTCGTATTGGTTGTTCCAGACGTTCATCTGTCCACCGGTCATATCTTTTCCGTGATTAAACCCGGTATTCCTAACCTTTCCATATCGGAGATTATAAAACTCCCCATAATCCGGTGGCAAAATTTATTACGCAATGACTTTGAGAAAATAGTTTTTACCTATTATCCGGTACTGGCAAAACTGAAACAGGAACTTATCAACCGGGGGGCTTTGTATGCTTCCATGACCGGAACAGGAAGCGCCTTGTATGGTCTTTTTGCAACAAAACCCAAAATAAATAATTTGGCCAAATACGGAACAGCTTATCAATACACGCTGTAACTCATTTCATTACAGATTTGGAAGTTGTTTAAAAACGGAAAATGATTCTGAAAAAGACGTTTATTTTCTGCTACGGCGACGTCTTTCCCTTTCGCATTCGGTTATATAATGGTCAATGGCCATAGCCATGGAAGGAGACGATTGTGTAGGTGCCGGAATATTTACCGTGAGGCCGGCCTTTTTCAGCGCTTTGTTGGTAGAAGGACCAAAAGCGGCAATCAGCTGGTCTCCTTGTTCGTAATCAGGAAAATTGGTTAACAATGAGTTAATTCCACCCGGGCTAAAGAAAATAAGCAGGTCATATTTCCTGATATTCAAACCTGAAAGATCACTGGGAACCGTACGATAAATAACGCTCTGGGAATAATTAATCTTTTCATTATCAAGCAATTTAAACATTGTCTGATTAGGGACATCCGATGAGGGCACAATAAACGTTTCTTCGCTATGTTTTTTAAGCACTTCCAGTAAATCAGTGAAGTTTTGCTTTCCAAAGAAAATTTTACGTTTACGATATTGCACATACTTTTGCAGATAGTAAGCCGTCGATTCGGAAATGCAGAAATATTTCAGCGAATCGGGAATTTCTTTTCGTAACTCTTTGGCTATCCTAAAGAAGTGATCCACCGCATGGCGACTGGTAAGAATAACAGCCGAATGGCCGTTAAATGAGTTCTTATTCATCCTAAACTCCTGAGCAGAAATTCCTTCAATAGTGATGAATTTTTGAAAATCAATATTTAGATTAAACGTTTTACTCAATTCACCATAAGGCGATTTGCTAATGTCTGCCGGTTTTGGCTGCGATACTAAAATATTTTTAATCTTCAATGTCCCTATTTTTTAACCACTACAAAACAAAATACCCCGTTATCATTGGCCTTCCAACCTAAAACGAATCATATCACACATACTTTTACCAACAAAAACAGAGGTATGATTTCAACGGCACAAAGATATAAAAATAAATGAAGCATATTGAAGTTTTGGACTGTCAGACCGATTTTTACCGTTTGAAACCATTTGAACAGCAACAAAATTATCAACCCGACAATCATAATACCAAATAAAAAACTGTTTTGAGTATAAAAATAAATTAACAGTAACGGAGTTAAAAACAAGCCGTTAATATAAGCCCAGACAGCGTTATTTTTCATTTGCACAGAAGCCCGATCTCTGGTATCAAAGACAAAACCTATCAGAAAAGTTGATAGCTGATTAAACAAATAAAAGGTAACCACCGCTCCTGCCGCAACAGCCCAAAATTGTGGCGAAGAATAAATATCTGCAGACATGATTCCCATCTTGACAAGGACTACAAACGCCATTATCACAACGCTGACAAAAAAATTGAGTGTTAAAAAAACAGGGACCAGTAGACCCGGTTTACTAAAATTATCCTCGCTCCATCGCAAACCTTTTCCCGAAAACCAGGAGAGAACCGTTCTGGTTGCCGCAGGATAAAAAAACCGAATAAAAGCAAACAGAGTCACCAAGCCGAAAAGTACATAAAATATCAGGTTGTCATTAGCGGAATGAATCATCTGTGGCTGAATGTTAACCACGTGCTTCTGAAAAAACATCTCCGCCCCCTGCAAACTATCTCCCGACAGACCATTGACTTTACCAAAAGTCATTATTCCTGCCGCAAAAACAGAAGCTTTACCGGCTATACTTCCGTAAAAAAGCAAACCGCCCGGGCCATTAGTAAAAATGCTGTATAAAACTGATTCTAAAACGCTTGTAATCAATGAAAATTTTTTTGTTAAAAAATTAACTATAGTAAAAACCGCAACAAAATTAGTAATACTTTTGCAGCAGTAAATTTAAAAGTTAAAATAGAATGGAATTAATCAATAAAATTCACAAAATGGCCCGTCAGGCTGGAAAAACCATTGTCCTGCCCGAAGGAACCGAAGAGCGCAATCTGCGTGCAGCCGACCACGTTCTCAAAGAAAAGATCGCTTCCATCATTTTGTTGGGAAACAAAGAAAAGATTCTCGGCAATGCTGCTTCTTTCGGCTTGTACAATATTGAAAAAGGGACTATTATTGACCCTGAAGATCATCCCCAAAAGGAATATTATGCCCACATGCTGGCCAATATACGCAAGAAAAAAGGGATGACTTTTGAAGAAGCCATGAAACTTGTAGAAGAACCATTATTCCTCTCAACACTGCTTATCAAAGACGGAAAAGCCGATGGAGAAGTCAGCGGCGCCGAACATGCCACCGGGGATGTGTTACGTCCGGCTTTCCAGATTATTAAAACCCTGCCGGGAGTAAGCGCTGTATCCGGGGCATTTATTATGATTTTAAAGGATAAGAATTTTGGAACAGACGGGGTGATGATTTTTGCCGACTGTGCCGTGAACCCTGCTCCTTCGGTCCGCGAGCTGGCAGAGATAGCTGTGGAAACGGCTAAAACTGCTAAAAACATTGCAGGTATCGAACCACGGGTAGCCATGCTGAGTTTCTCTACCAAAGGCAGTGCGAAACATGAAAAAGTGGATAGAGTTGTGGAAGCAATGAAAATGGCTAAAGAGATGAATCCTTCACTGCAAATTGATGGAGAATTACAAGCTGATGCTGCCATTATCGAAGCTATCGGACAAAAGAAAGCGCCCGGATCAGCTATTGCAGGCAAAGCCAACGTACTGGTATTTCCTTCTCTCGAATCGGGAAATATTGCTTACAAACTGGTCCAGCGTCTCGCCGGAGCAGAAGCTGTCGGTCCGGTTTTGCAAGGTCTTGCAGCTCCCATCAACGACCTTTCGCGGGGCTGCTCCGTTAACGACATCATTAATATGATTGCTATTACCGCTAATCAGGCCAACGGTCTGTACGGCAACAAATAACATATATAGAAAACCATTAAAATTATAAAAATGAGCGAATTAGTTCAATTTAGTCTTGGCGGGCGACTTAAAGCCAAAGGAAATATCCAAACTATCGGTATTATCGGATGTGGCTCTGTAGGCCAAGTGATTACACGTATCATTGCACAGTATGGCATGGATATTATCTTTCTGGATTTAACCGAAGAGCGCCTGAAAGAAATTTATCATGATATTGAAGAACAGCTTGACGGAGTGATTGCCCAATGGGGCATCACCTCCTCAGAGAAAAAACTGATTATGTCCCGTATCAAAGGCACAACCGATTTTAACGACCTGAAAAGTTGCGATTTAATTATTGAAACCATTAGTTCACGTCAGAAAGGGACTTTGTTAAGTCTGCGGAAAGAACTGTTTCAAAAAGTGGAAAGTGTTGTAAGCAATAAAGCTATTATCTCATCCGACCTCTCCACATTAATCATCTCGGACCTCGCTGTAGTGTTAAAACATCCGGAAAGAGCCATTGGTGTGCATTTCATCGAACCCATTGACAAAACCAACATTGTGGAGGTGGTGAAAGGCCGCCAAACATCGGATGAAACTTATGATAAAGTAAGCCGGTTTTTGAGAACGATTAACAAAAAAGCAATTCTTATCAACGAATCCCCCGGAAATGTCTCTACACGAATCCTGATTCCGCTTATCAATGAAGCCTGCGAAATCCTAATGGAAGGAGTAGCTTCCATTTCCGATATTGATGAAACCATGAAAGAGACTACCGGATATATTTACGGGCCTTTTGAGATTGCCGACAAAATCGGACTGGACAAAATTCTGAAATATATGGACAACCTGTATCAGGAATACGGCGACAAAAAATATAAAGCCTCACCTGTTATTAAACGGCTGGTCAGGGCCAATTATCTCGGCCTTCAGACCAAAAAAGGATTTTATAATTACGAAGGTGATAAGCCCGTCGGAAACACCATAACATGCGCCATTATTAAATAAGTGAAAAAGAGGAAGAAGATGAAAATTATAGTATTGAATTGTGGTAGCTCATCCATAAAATATGAGCTGGTAAACATGCCCTCCAAAGAAGTTCTGGCAAAAGGAATTGTCGAAAAAATAGGGCTTAAAGGCAGCGCTATTAAACACAGCCGTAATAATGACCCGGTGAAAAAAATCGAAGGTGAAATACTGGATCACCAACAGGGAATTGAATACCTGCTCGGTGTTTTAATCAGTAAAGAATACGGCAGCCTTAAAAACATGGAAGAAATTACTGCTGTGGGGCACCGCGTTGTACACGGTGCAGAAGAATTTAGCGACAGCGTATTGATTACCGACGAGGTAATTGATGCTCTGGAACGCTCGTCCGAGCTTGCACCTTTGCATAATCCACCCAACCTGAAAGGGATTTATGCCATGAAACAATTGCTTCCCGACGTTCCACAGGTAGGCGTTTTCGACACGGCTTTTCACCAAACCATGCCGCCTCATGTCTTTCTGTATGGTATTCCTTATGTTCTTTATGAAAAGTACAAAGTACGTCGTTACGGTTTTCACGGAACCAGTCACGACTACGTTTCGCACAGAGCCTGTGAAATGCTGAATATCGATTACAACAAACCGAAAATTATCAGTTGCCACCTCGGTAACGGAGCTTCGGTGACCGCCATAAAAGATGGAAAATCTTATGATACTTCCATGGGAATGACACCTACCGAAGGTTTGATAATGGGGACACGTTCGGGAGACCTCGACCCCGGGGCGCTATTGTTTATTGCCGAAAAAGAAAAAACAACTATTGGTTATACCCGGACACTACTGAACAAATTTTCAGGAATGATAGGGATTTCAGGCGTTTCCTCCGATATGCGCAACATCGAAGAAGCAGCCGCTCAGGGCAATGAACGTGCAAAAATTGCGTTGGAAATGTTCGCCTATCGTGTGAAAAAATATATCGGGTCGTATGCCGCAGCGCTGGGTGGCGTGGATATCCTTATTTTTACAGGTGGAATCGGGGAAAACGATACGGAAACCCGAAGGAAAATCCTTGCAAACATGGAATTTCTCGGAATCGAGCTGAATGAGGAAATGATGGACAAACGCGGACAGGAAATAGCCATCTCAACCAAAAATTCAAAAGTGAAAGTGTTGGTTATTCCGACCCAGGAAGAACTCATGATTGCTGCTGACACTTACGAATTGGTAAAATAATGTTTGCCTGTTAATAAAGTTGTTTCAAGTTAAACTGATAAGTCCGGTTTAAAAGGCAGATTTACATCTCCTCCATCATTTCATCGGTGAGTTCCAGGTTATGGAAAACCTTTTGTACATCATCGTCATCTTCAAACAAATCAATGACCCTCATGATTTTCCGGGCATCCTCCAGCGGCAAAGTTTTTGTTTCATTTGGAATACGCTGTAATTCGGCAGTTTCGGGCTCAACACCTAAATCTTCAAGCTTTTTCATCATAGTACCAAAATCCTCCATGGAAGTGATTACATTAAAAAAGCCATCTTCGTCCAACTCAATGTCCTCCGCTCCGGCATCAATCAATTCCATTTCAAACTCCTCCAAATCCAAATCGCCTTTGGGAATGACAAAAACACCTTTGTGGTCAAACAAATAGCTCAAAGAGCCGTTGGTGCTAAGGCTGCCGCTGAATTTATTAAAAATAGCACGTATGTTAGAGACGGTTCTTTGCAGATTGTCGGTTGTACACTCGATGTAAACGGCAATGCCGTGAGAAAGATAGCCTTCATAAATAACCTCCGAAAAACTTGCCCCGTTTTTGTCTTTTCCCTTGCTAATGGCCCTTTCGATATTATCTTTGGGCATACTTTGCCCTTTAGCGTTAGCAATGGCCATTCGTAACCGCGGATTCCCATCCGGGTCAGCCCCCCCCTCTTTCACGGCAACGGTAATCTCTTTAATGAGTTTTGAAAAAATTTTGGAACGCTTGGCATCCAGTACTCCCTTCTTCCTTTTTATGGTTGACCATTTACTGTGTCCGGACATAAAATATTATTGTTTTTAATTTTCAGAATTTGCATTGCAAAATTAAGAAAATTCATCGGAAAAGGAAAATTCTACCCTAAATCTAATGGAAAACAAAAAAACAGCCTGGCAACCTATAAAAAAAGTCCCCGAAAAGGAGACCTTTTTATTTATCTTCAAACGTATTTTACCAACCCGAGATGCTGATTCCGGCAGCCCATTGATGCAGTGCGGGGCCCTGCCCTTTTTGGAACATTTCGTTTAAAGCAAAGTTAGCATAAAGCGAAATAATACCATACCCGATTCGGAAAGTGGCATCAAAACGAAACGGTTGCAAATTGAAACTATTCATGTTTTTTACAATATTATGATTCGTATGGTTAGGAGTAGTGTAATAATCGGGTAATTGCGTCCCGGATGCAGGATCTTCCAGGAAATACTGTTTGTTTGCTTCGTTAAAATAAATCTTGGTATGTGTGCGAAGCCGTGCATTAATCAGCATCCCAACACCGACGAAAAACCTGTGGCTGCGCCTTATATTGTTAGTCTGAAACTCAAGAATTACCGGAATTGTGAGATAAAACAGGGACAGTTTTGTTTTCCGGACATTAACACCACGCATATAAAAACCACGCAATTCATTGCTGTCAGGAGATAAATAAGTAGGATTTGTAAAGCGGTAATCATTAAAACTAAAACCAATTCCTGTAATCATTCCAATAGTTTTGGCCTTGTTGAAAGCAATATTTTGTTCGTAAAGATTCAGATTCACATTAACGGATTTCTCATAACGCAGATTCAGATAGTCGTAGGCTTTCCCGAATTGAGTATCAAAATGAGGTGTAAGATAGCCGTTTATCCCTATTTCAACGCCTCCCCAGTGTCCGTTAAATTTAGGCTTAGCCGCTTTGGTACGTTTCCATTTCACATCACCATTATTATCCACCACAAGGGTGTGCCCACCGATGGATACTTTAGTTGTATCTCCATCTACAACCATAAAATGGATAGACCCCACATTTATGCGTGTGGTATCACTCCAATTCCGCGCGCTGACCGGATTGCTGTAAACCACAACCCCGGCATGTCTTCCGGACTTTTGCACCTGAATGGTTTTTTGTGAAGAATTCACCAGTTTCACACTCGCTGCTGTCGAAACATTTTTGCTTAAAAATTTTTGTGCATTTACACTAATGTCGGCTGCACCGCTGGCCCTGGCAAAAACCGAATCGGCAATTAGATGACCGGTTTTAATATCAGCAGCACCACTGGCAACAGCAGTAAGTTTCGTCGCGTGTCCCGAGAGGAAGACATCTGCAGCTCCGGAAGCATGTGTATTGACTTCCTGAAAATTCAGTATCAGGTTCACACTGGAAGCGCCGCTGGCGGTAATCCTAAACATTTGTCCACCCAGCGTATCGGCACTTTTCACTACCGATGCTCCGGAAGCGTGTACCGATGTGAGCGAAGGAACGGTAACATATAATTTAAGTTTGGTGGGGTTAATATTGGCGTAAGAAAAGTTCAGCACCTTATTCTTAACAGAAACATGTATGGCTTTCAAAATATTCTCGTCGGTCTTAATCACCACACTGTAAGGTGCGTTTCCTTTAGTTAAAATGATAATGTTATCGGCAGCCCCGGCACGAATCTGGTTAAAAACCGGCATAACCTCCGTGCTTTTTACCATACGTCCGTTTCCCCTGATACGTCTTAAATTTCGCTGGCTGAAAACCTGCCCTGCCGAAAGCAGCATAATAGCTACTACCATTAATGAAGCTAATGTAAACTTTTTCATAATGTATTTTTTCTGTTGTTTGCCTGTGAGACGGATAAAACAGAAACAAAGTTACAACTGATGGCGACTTCTGTCGGATAATGAAAATCAAAAACTTATCAGAAAAGTTATTTTTGCCGACAAATTATTTTTTTTAACAAAAGCTCCCAAAGCCAGGGTCATCACAAAAAAACATTAATTTTGTTGGTTCCGATTTGAAATTGATTAATGAAGAAATTAACATCAGAGGAAGAGAGGCAGGAAATTCTGCGTCAGTACCGGCATCTGATAGAGGCTTGGACCACCCGTAAGGAGACCAAAGACCTTTGGGATGTACGGAAAGCTTTCCGTATGGCAGCCGATGCCCATAAAGACATGCGCCGTAAGACGGGAGAGCCTTTTATTTTGCATCCTCTTGCCGTGGCTACGATTGCAGCCGGCGAAATGGGGCTGGGACGTACTTCTATTATTTCGGCTTTGTTGCACGACACGGTGGAAGATACCGATCTTACACTGGAAGATGTGGAAAAAATGTTTGGTTCTAAAGTTTCCCGTATCATCGACGGACTTACCAAAATTGATGAGATTTCTGATAATAATTCAACTGCCCAATCGGCTACATTAAAGAAAATCATTTTCACCTTGTCAGACGATATGCGTGTAATACTTGTAAAGCTGGCTGATCGCTTGCACAATATGCGCACTATGAATGTCATGGCTCACGACAAACAGCTCCGCATTGCTTCGGAAACACTTTACATTTATGCCCCATTGGCTTATCGCCTGGGGTTTTTTTCTATTAAGAGCGAGCTTGAGGAACTCTCTTTCAGGTATTCCCAGCCCGAACTTTATGAGGACATCAAACATGAAATTGAGCTGAGCAGGTCCAGCCGGAATGCTTATCTGAATAATTTTATGATGCCAATTCGCACATCTCTTAAGCACAAAGGGCTGAAATTCCAGTTGCTGATAAACGAAAAAACCACCTATTCGGTATGGCAAAAAATGCGCCTGCTTGAATTACCTTTCGCAGAGATATACAACTCATTTAGCCTGGATATCATCGTAGATACCGAAACCCAAAACGAAAGCCTGGAATGCTGGGCTGTTTATTCTGCCTTGTCGGCAATCTACAAACCTAACAACAAAAGACTGCTCGACTGGATGAGTACACCCAAAGCAAACGGGTACGAAGCTATTCACACCACAGTAATGGGGCCTCAGGGTCGATGGGTTGCTGTACATATCCGTAGCAAGCGTATGCAGGAAATTGCCCAAAAAGGATACGCAGCCTATCTAAAATACAAAACAAAATCTTCATCCCCGGGCAGTCTGGATGTGTGGTTAAATAAAACCCGCGAACTGCTGCTGGAAAACGACAACGATGAAGAGTCTATAAGTTTTATAGATGACTTTAAACAAAATCTCTTTTCCGATGAAATTTATGTGTTTACTCCAAAAGGAGATATGATAACCCTTCCTAAAGAGGCAACGGTCCTGGATTTTGCTTATTCCATTCATAGCGACATGGGAAACAGGGCGATAGGAGCGAACGTAAACCGGCGTGTGGTTACCATTGACCATAAATTAAGAAGCGGGGACCAGGTTGAGGTCATTACTTCAAAAATCATGGAGCCACAAGAAGACTGGTTTAAAATAGTGGTTACTGCAAGAGCCAAAACAAAAATAAAAACCGCACTAAAAAACAAACGAAAAGCGTATAAAAAAGAGGGAGAACAGAAATTAAAAGTCCTTTTTGAGCAACTTAAAATTGAATACACCGGGCATAATGTACAAAAAGTGATGAAAGAGTCACGGGTAAGCGGACCCATTGATTTTTATTACTTTTTGGCTACCGGAAAAATAGGCCCGGAGGAGATTAAAAGAAGTCTGATGCCTAATGAATACCGGGCCAGATGGCTGAGAAGAAGTTTACGCATCCCTTTCATCGGCAAGCAGGCAAAATCAACGCTACACGAAACAGATAACGTGTCGGAGCTTTCACAGCCGGCTATTTCCGAAAATCAAAATGAGTATGTTATTTCCGTGTGCTGCCATCCTATTCCCGGTGATAATGTGATTGCCTTACAACTCCCCGGTGGCAGAATCGAAGTGCATCGTACCGATTGCGAAAAAGCAATCCAGCTCATGTCGGTTTATGGTCGCAATATACTGAAGTCAAAATGGAAACCTCCGGAAGAAAAAACTTATCTCGCAAGTATACATATTACGGCAAAGGACATCCCCGGCTTGTTAAATATGGTTACTGATATGATTTCCATAAAATTCCATCTGGATATGAATGCCATCAACATGCATTCCCATGAAGGTCTTGTTTTGATGGATATAAAAATCTTTGTTCCCAGCGTGGTAATATTGAAAAAACTCATGGGAAACCTCTCCAAAACAGACCATATTATTAAAGTTGTACGGACATTTTAGCAAAGGGAAAAAGGCCAAAGGGAAAAACGATTTTGCGAGTTTGCCATCATGGATTTTTCGGCTTAAAAACTTCATCCCATTAGTAAAAAAAGAAAAAATATAATTTCTATTTAAACCACTTAAATATAATTTGTTTATTTTTACACCGCAAAACTTTATCATTGGAACATGAAACAAGAAACGAAAAAAGATACTTTTGAAAAAGTAAAAAAAGTTTTTACGGAATATCTTGATTCCAGAGGTCACCGAAAAACTCCCGAACGATACACTATTCTAAAAGAAATTTATGCTACCGACGGCCATTTCGATATTGAGACGCTGTATATTCGCATGAAGAACAACAAATACCGTGTAAGTCGTGCCACATTATATAATACTATTGAGTTGCTGCTGGACTGCAATCTGGTAACCAAACATCAATTTGGAAATAATTGTGCTCAGTTTGAACGCTCTTTCAAGTACAAACAACACGATCATTTTGTTTGCATGGAAGACGGCTCCGTATTGGAATTTTGCGATCCCCGTATCCATGAAATTCAGAAATCAGTGGAAGAACTGCTGGGTGTAAAAGTGGCTTACCACTCGCTTACCTTTTACGGCAAATGCCCGGAGAAGTCGAAAGAACAGATACCAAAATAGTAACATCTTTTACCGCTTTTTCACAAAGACCCCTTACTTTTGTGGCAAAATAGCATGCTCTTGTTTCATACAGAGCCTTTTTAATCGTATATAAATGAAAACAAAAACAGATGTTCTTCTCGGCCTGCAATGGGGAGATGAAGGAAAAGGGAAGATTGTGGATGTACTCACACCATCCTATGATATCGTTGCCCGCTTTCAGGGTGGCCCCAACGCCGGTCATACCATAGAATTTGGCCATAAAAAATTTGTTTTACACACGATTCCATCCGGAATTTTTAACAACAAAACCGTTAATGTAATCGGAAACGGCGTTTTGATTGACCCTTTTGTTTTTGACAGGGAAATTGACTTACTGAGTTCATCCGGTATTGATATAACCGCAAATATTCTTATTTCCCGAAAAGCACATTTGATTCTCCCCACGCATCGTTTGCTCGATGCCGTTTACGAAAAAGCCATGGGTAAAGAAAAAATAGGCTCAACCCTTAAAGGTATCGGCCCTGCATACACCGACAAAACAGCAAGAAAAAGTTTGCGCGTGGGAGACCTCGACTTACCGGATTTCGACAAACGCTACCGGAAGGTCCGTAACCGGCATTTGAAACTTGTATCATTGTATGACATTGATTTTAAAAATATTGAAATCGAAGGAATGTCTTTTGAAGCCTATGAAAAACGTTGGCTTGAAAAACTAAAAAGGCTTCAGCAATTCAATAAAACAGACAGCGAATATTATTTAAACGAAGCCCTGGCACAAGGAAAAAAAATTCTGGCCGAAGGGGCACAGGGCACCATGCTGGATGTAGATTTTGGCGCCTACCCTTTTGTAACCTCATCTAACACTACTACTGCCGGAGTTTGCAGCGGACTGGGTATCCCGCCATCAAAAATCGGAGAAGTTTTTGGTGTTTTCAAAGCTTACTGTACTCGCGTAGGCAGCGGCCCTTTCCCCACTGAACTCTTTGATGAAACAGGGGAAAAACTTCGGGAAAAAGGCCACGAGTTTGGGGCTACCACCGGACGCCCGCGACGTTGCGGCTGGCTCGACCTGCCTGCTCTGAAATATGCCATCATGCTCAACGGCGTTACAGAATTAAAAATGATGAAAGCTGATGTGCTCTCCGGATTTCCCGAAATAAAAATTGCCACCCATTATAAAATCAACGGACAACTTACTGAAAAAATTCCGTTTGGCACAGAAAAAGTAAATATAGAGGTGGAATATAGAACCTTTGAAGGATGGAAAGAAGGCTTAGAAGAAATGACTGATTTTGACAGCCTGCCCAAACAACTGAAAACCTATATACAGTTTGTTGAAAGTGAGGCGGGAGTTCCCATCCGGATGGTTTCGGTGGGCCCGAACCGCAAAGAGACCATCGTCAGGTAAATTTTTAACCTTATTTCGTGAATCGGTATTCGAAATTCACATAGAGAAAGCTTCAACAGAAATATGGCTTTAAATGATGGTAAAGACTTCTCCGCTCAAATCCACTTTCATGCGAACAATGACCGGCAAGTGGTCGCTGTAGCCCCCGTAATAGCTTTTCCCCGCCGTACGATTAGGCACAGCAGGCCCTTTTTTCGGATGAAAGAGCATCCAGCTTTTTTTGAAAATTTCTTCTTTGAAAGAGTCGGTTTTAATACCGTTGTATCCACCCACCAAAGCCGTGGAAACAATCACCTGGTCAAACAAATCCCAGCCTTTGTAGTAGATCGAACCTTCTCCGGCTTTAAAAGGCCTGATAGCGAGATTGTACAATTGTTTTTTAGCAAAAGGCATATCAGGCGCCCGGGCTCCGAGAGCAACCGTAAGGCTTTTGTCGGTGGGATTGTCATTTAAATCGCCCATGATAAGGATGTTGGCATTGGGGTCCACATTAAAGATGGAGTCGGCCATTAGCCGTAACATATGTCCTGTAAAACGGCGCAAAGCATCCGTTTTTCCCTGACCGCCATAACGCGAAACCCAATGGTTTACAAAAATATGGATGGTATCTTTTCCATAAACCAGACCTTTCGAATAAAGAATGTCACGGGTTGGATTGTCGGGTTCGGAAGGAAATTGTATTCGGATAAAACGTGTTTTAACAGGCTGATAAATACTCGGTTGATATAGTAGGGCCACATCAATGCCACGCTCATCAGGACTGTTTTTGTGAAGAATTTTGTAATGAGCGTTTTTTAGTTTACCGGTATGAATCAAATCCTCCACCACCTGTCTGTTTTCTACTTCGGCAAGTCCGAAAACAGTAGGAAATCCATGCGTGTTAATTGCAGACATAACTTTTGAAATATTATTCAACTTATGTTCGTAACGTTTGGTATTCCACGAAATTTTACTGACAGGAAGATGGTCGTTGTCTCTCGTTTGTGGATTGTCAATGGTGTCGAAAAGATTTTCCACATTATAAAAAGCAACAGAAAAAGGCTTAATCTCATCCTTTTTACAGGAGGATACGAGATAGGTCAATAAGACAATAAAGGCCAGCGTGCCAAAAATATATTTCTTCATTTCATGGAAAACTTAACGAATTTCTATGACAAAATTAATCAATTACAACCATATATCACCCATACAGTTAAAATCTTATAAAAGCGCTGCCGTAAGACAAAAATTCTTTAATCTTTCTCCTGACGAAATGGCAGTGCGCCAATTTTTTCTTATCTTTGCCCTCTGTTTTTAGGACTTATTTGAAAGATTTTAAATACACTGATTAACAAATATTTACAGAACACGAGAAGGTTAGAAACATTCGGACATCTTTCGCAAAAAGTATATTCATTTTAGTTTCTGCCTAATCAAAAAATAAAAGAGGCACAAATGAAATTATCCTATAGCTGGCTGAAACAATATATCGATTTGGATATCGATCCGCTTGAATTGTCAGCAATTTTAACCGACATTGGGTTGGAGGTGGAAGGATTTGAAGAGTTTCAGTCCATAAAAGGCGGCTTAAAAGGAGTGGTTGTTGGTGAAGTGCTTACCTGTGAGAAACATGTCAACGCCGACAAGCTGAGTGTTACCACCGTCGATGTGGGCGGAGAAAAAATTTTACCCATTGTTTGCGGAGCACCCAATGTGGACAAAGGTCAAAAAGTGCTGGTTGCCACCGTGGGAACCACATTGTACGATGGAGAAGAGTTCTTTAAGATTAAGAAAGCCAGGATTCGTGGTGAGATTTCCGAAGGCATGATTTGCGCTGAAGATGAGCTGGGACTTGGCGATTCGCACGACGGAATTATGGTGCTGCCTCCGGAAGTGAAACCGGGCATGCCGGCATCGGATTATTTTGACATTCAACAGGATTATATTTACGAAATCGGACTGACCCCCAACCGTGGCGATGCCACTTCGCACATAGGCTCTGCCCGTGACCTCGTAGCCGGCCTCAATCGTCATTTCAATACCCGGAAATATCACCTGAAACTACCTGCGGTTGATGATTTTAAGGTTGACAACCATGATCTCGATATTGATGTAGTAGTGAAAAACGAAGATGCCTGTCCACGATATTCGGGAGTAACAATCAAAGATATTCAGGTAAAAGAGTCGCCGCAATGGCTCAAAATCAAATTGGAAAGCATTGGTGTACGTCCCATTAATAACGTGGTGGATATTACCAATTTTGTGCTTCACGAAACCGGCCATCCTCTGCATGCTTTCGATGCGGCCAAAATAAAAGGAAAAAAAGTAGTGGTTCAAAAATTGCCCGACCAGACGCCTTTCATTACGCTTGATGAGCTGGAACGTAAGCTGAACATGGATGATCTGATGATTTGCAATGTAGAGGAAGGCATGTGTATTGCCGGCGTGTTTGGCGGTATCGGTTCCGGTGTAACCGAAAAAACCACTGCTGTTTTTCTTGAAAGTGCTTATTTCGACCCCCGTCATATCCGTAAAACATCCAAACGGCATGTTTTACAGACCGATGCCAGCTTCCGTTTTGAGCGCGGCGCTGACCCGAACATTACGATCTACGCCCTGAAACGCGCTGCACTGCTCGTGAAAGAGCTGGCAGGAGGAACCATCTCTTCGGAAATAAAAGATGTTTACCCCAAACCTATTGAAAAGTGGAACATTGATATTTCCTATGCCAACGTGGACCGGCTTATTGGCAATGTTATCGATCGCAAAATCATCAAAGAAATCGTGCAGGACTTAGAAATGGAAATTGTGGAAGAAACCGCCGAAGGTTTGAAATTGCTGGTTCCTACTTTTAAAGTGGATGTGCTGCGCGAGGTAGATGTAATTGAAGAAATTCTGCGAATTTACGGCTACAACAACGTGAAGTTTGAAGACAAAATCCATTCATCAGTGAGCTTACGTCAAAAACCCGATCTGGAAAAATTACAAAACGAAGTCTCCGACTACCTTGTGGGACAGGGCTTTTCGGAAATCATAAATAATTCGCTCACCAAATCGGAATATATTGTCCAAAGCAAAGTGTTTAATGAAAAAAACAGCGTGGTTTTGCTGAATCCGCTCAGTAAAGATATGGATATTCTGCGGCAGACTTTGATATTCGGCGGTCTTGAAGTGATGGCTTACAACCAAAACCGGAAAATTAATGATTTGAAAATTTTTGAATTTGGTAAGACTTATTTCAAAAAAGAGGACTACGACAAAAAGCGAGGCGTAAAAAACTATTTTGAAGAAAAACATCTGACGCTTTTTGCCACCGGACGCGTGCAGGCCGAAAACTGGAACTCACAGGATAGCCGGGCTGATTTTTTTTATACGAAGAGCTTGGTGAACAGTATATTGAAAAAACTGGGGATTAATGAAAACAGGTTGGAAGCAAGCGAAATTACAACGGGGAACTTCCCTTATGCCCTGCAGCTGTCTTTCGGTAAAAAGATTTTGGCACAAATCGGTTCCGTTCACAAGGATTTGATGAAGATGACCGGTGTGAAGAATGATGTTTTTGTGGCTGATATTAACTGGGACGTTGCCATTCAACTGATTCCCCGCCAGGATGTACGGTATGTTCCGGTACCAAAATTTCCATCCGTCCGGCGCGACCTCGCTTTGATGGTAGATAAAAGTACCCGTTTCGAAGATTTAAAAAATCTGGCTTTTCAAACTGAAAAAAAACTGCTTAAGTCGGTTGGTATTTTTGATATTTACGAAAGTGATAAAGTCACCAAAGGGAAAAAATCTTATGCCTTATCGTTCATTTTACAAGACGAAAACAAGACCCTCACCGACAAGGTGATTGATAAGTCCATGCGCAGGCTGCAACAGGTTTTTGAAAAAGAGCTGAAGGCTGTGCTTCGATAGTTTATTGATTTTTAACAAAATAATTAGGTTATGGACATTCAAAGTGTAAAACAAAGATTCGGAATTATTGGTAATTCTCCCCTGTTGAGCCGGGCCATTGATATTGCCATGCAGGTAGCTTCCACCGACCTCACGGTGTTGATTACCGGGGAAAGTGGTACCGGAAAAGAGGTTTTCCCTCAGATTGTTCATTACCTGAGTCCGCGAAAACACGGGAATTATATTGCAGTAAACTGTGGTGCTATTCCGGAAGGGACTATCGATTCCGAGTTGTTCGGACATGAAAAAGGTTCGTTTACCGGTGCCCACGAAGCCCGTAAAGGTTATTTTGAAGTGGCCAATGGCGGAACTATTTTTCTCGATGAAATAGCAGAGCTTCCGCTTGCTACCCAGGTGCGTCTTTTACGTGTGCTGGAAGTAGGCGAATTTATGAAAGTGGGATCTTCCAAGACGATTAAAACCGACGTGCGGGTGGTTGCAGCGAGCAATGTGGACATTCCGGAAGCTATCGAAAAGGGGGGATTCAGGCAGGACCTCTATTATCGCCTCAATACGGTACCCATTTATATGCCCCCTTTGCACGAGCGTAAAGAAGACATTCATTTGTTGTTCAGAAAATTTGCCGCCGATTTTGCCGAAAAGTACCACATGCCTCCTTTGCGGCTTACCGAAGATGCCATTCGTCTGCTAACCGAATACCGCTGGCCGGGAAATATCCGCCAGTTGAAAAATATAACCGAACAGATATCTATCATTGAACAAAATAAACTCATTGACGCCGATATCCTCCGGCTATATTTGCCGGAAACAGCCCGTCCCGGCTTACCCGTACTTTATAAGAAGGAAAATGAGGAACATTTTTCCGAAAGGGATTTGCTGTATAAGGTACTTTTTGATATGAAAAAGGATATCACTGAACTAAAAAAGATTGTCGTTGACATTTTGGATAAGAATTCGGATGATGTGGCCATGGAAAAAACCAAAGCGCTGTTGGTGAAACATATTTCTGATGAAAGTCTAAACTACATGAAGCCGGCAGATGAGGAGATGAAAATTGTGCATGGTGTAAAGGAAACTCCTCAGGGGGAAGACAACTTTCCTCCTTCCGAAATCATTGAAGAATCGCTGTCGTTGCAGGATAAGGAGAAGGAAATGATTCGCAAAGCCCTGGAAAAACACCACGGCAAACGAAAAGATGCCGCCCGTGAACTGGGTATTTCCGAAAGGACCCTGTACCGGAAAATCAAAGAGTACCGCATCCACTAATTCATAGAAATAGCTACTATATTTCTGATACACAGATTTTTAACAAAACATTGTTGAAAATTTGTTGAGTAAAATGTGCCGTGAAATATAAAAGGCCGCATTATCAGACACTTAAAAGCAACCAGGAAAGAGCCAATTCCCAAGCTGTTCTATATCCGGTTTATAGCCCGGAAAAGATAGACCACAACGTTTTATTTGTTACCCTTTAGGGGAAAATTCCTGACAACAAAATCCATAAACATCTCGGCCATGGGTTCTTCGTTGCCGTGGGGTGTGATAAAATGGAAAAACCGGCTTATGGTCGGGCCGGGTATTTCTATGATGGTCAATTCGTTTCGGCGTAATTCCTCCAGCACACTGTTCAGCGACAAAAAAGCAAAACAATTGGTGTTTTTTAAATAGGTTTTAATGCTTTCGGTACTTCCCAATTGCATTTCTATGTTTAAGTCGGACGAAGAAAGATGCAGGGATTTTAAATAATGCTGAATTACCTGCAAAGTTCCGGAGCCGAATTCACGAACGGCCAAAGGAATTTTTTTCAGTTCTTCGAGGTCAATCTCACCTTCCCTGGCCTGAGAGTGGTTCATTTTGGTAACGAGGACGATTTCATCCTTCATGAAAGGGATATATTTCAATTCCGGTTTTTTGGCATAACCTTCAATTATTCCAAGTTCAATTTCTTTTTGTAGCAGGGCCGATTCAATTTGCCGGGTGTTTCCGTTAAAAAGGTTTACCTGTATGTCGGGATAATGTTTATGAAAGTTGGCAAGGATATTGGGTAACACATATTGGGCAATGGTGGTACTGGCTCCCATGCTAAGGAGGCCCTTGTTTTGTTGCACCCGCTTATCCATCTCAAATTGTAATTTTCGATAGAGGGCAAAAATTTCTTCCGCATGATAAAATAAAACCTGCCCATCGGAGGTCAAACTGATTTTACTTCCCTGACGGACAAACAGTTTTACTTTGAAATAGCTCTCCAAAGCATGGACATGCTTGCTCACGGCAGGTTGCGAGATAAACAACTCTTCCGCTGCCCGTGAAAAACTCAGCTGCTTTGCGGCGGTATGGAAAACTTTAAGACGGAAATCGAACATACAAACTGTTTTATGAAAAAGTGCAGATAATTTTAAGTCCTCTCAATGGCATCGAGGGTCATCAAAAATAAAATTTTCCGGTTTTCAGGTAATTAACATCTCCTTTCAGGCGGTAAACGAAAACGCCTTCGGAAGGAAGAATAATACGATAGGTTTGCAGTGGTTTTAGTTCCCGGATATCGGCTACTTCCTTTCCCTGAAGGTCAAAAACCGAGAGTTGATAATCGCCGGCAGTGGAAATATTAGATACTTTTAAAACACACTCGTTACCTCTTTTTAAAAAAAGGACATCAATTTTGTCTTTTTCTTTTGAAGGATTTGTGGCCGTAAGCGTTTTAGCCAACCAGATACTGGCATTCATTATCAACCTTTCGTGGTTTCCGTTGGCATCTTCCGTCCAGCCATTATATAGCCTGTCACCCGGGTCACCTGTTCCATCATCAGGTGGAGAACTGTCGCCGAGAGCCACAACTTTTCCCTTTCCGAAAATAGAGGAAGCAAACATGACATTTGCATTGCCAAATGAAGAATTGCTTCGATATATCAGACCTTTCACGCTACTATTATCGCCGGGATGCAAAGTCATGGAAGTACCACCAAAATATTCCAGTTCCGTAACTTTGCCCATGAGGCCGTTCAAAATAGGATTATCCGGTAGGTTTCTGACGTTTGTGGAATTATCACTAAACTTCAATAAATCAAAAGATATCCCAAAAGGGTCGGTTTTCACGGAGTTGTGTTGCATCAGGTCGTTCCACACCTCAGGCGAGTCAATACCGTTATTATTTCTGTCGGAACGGTAGTGATCTGAAATCATAAACAGGCCGCCGCCATGGTAAACAAACTGCAGGATGGCTGTCTTTTCGGCACTGGTAAACTTAATATTGGGTTCGTCCACAACAAAAACAGCATAGTGCGACAAATCCTGAGGATTGCTGCTGCTGCCGTAAGTAATCTTTCCATTATAAGGAAGTGTTTCCACCTCAAAACCCTTATTAACCAAATCGATACCCCAGGCAGAAAGAGCTCCTTCCCAGTAAGTTTCAGGAGTTGAGGAGGTAACAGTGGATTGAGCCGGAGTAGGAAATCGTTGCGGATTGGATTCGTTTCCGCTTCCCACTACTGCATAGCCATTGGGGAAACCCAGATTATGTTGATCAGCATCAATAACCCAGTCGGCATTTCCTGCTGTTTCGGCTTTGGTGGCGTCGAAGAGTATTTTTTGCCGGGCTTGTACATTTCCAAATAACAGTATTGAAAAGAAAACCAAAAAGAAATATTTTATGTTCATCTATCTGACATTTTTTCGAAAGAAGGTAGGCAAAGATAAGGAAAAGGTTTTTGCAAGCGTAAATACAACTGTAATATAAAAACTATGCATAGCGAAGGAAAAGACTTCTTCAGGATTCACAGCAACCCACACCAACCATCGCCAATTTCTCCTGTCAATCCGAAACCTTATTACTATACACAACATACTAAAAAAGGGGGCAAGATAAATAGCCCCCTCTTAATAACCAACTAATAAGATACCGTCTAATACTTATATTTAATTGTAATATAAGAATCATCGAGCACACCCTGAGGTTTCTCAACAGCAGTTACTTCCATAACTCCGTAATGAGCTTTCGTACCTCTCATGGTTTTGAAGATATAAACATCACCAACAGAGACATTTTCAACAGATGTTACAGCAAAGCTGAAATCAGTTGCAGCTATTGCCATTTGATCAGCAACTTTATAATCGCTGGCCATGCCTTTGACAAATAAGGTGCTGTTAGGTGAAGAAAATCCTAAATCAAAACCACCTGTATAGGATGTAACAGCAAGTTTAATGTCAGCTGTGGTATCAGATACAGTTACAGCACTGTCCCCCACAAAATCATAAGCCCTATTAGCCGTTGAATCCAGCTTAAATGAAGCAGTATTCGGGAACGTGTTTGGCTGAATAGCAATTGCGGTTTCGGTATTTGCTGTTTTTGTACCGGCGGTACCAATAACATTTACATACAAAGTATCACCAAGATTGTAATTGGAACCAACAATAGCCACTGAATCATTTGCAGCAAAAGTACCTGCTACATCTGTATAAGTACTATTGATACCCACTTTAGTTTGAACTTTTACACCAGTAACGGTAGCTGCAACCGGTGCAATGTCGAAATAAAGATAATCGGTTTTCGAACTACGGGTAACCGTAGGAGCATCAACACTTATCGGGTCTGCAGCTGTTAAAGTGTAAAACCTTGAAAAAGGTTTTCCATTATAAGTAGCGTCAAACTTAAATTTAGCACTAGCTCCAATTGAATTTAAGCCCAAATCTGCATCATTAAGTGTAATTGAACCTGTTCCATCTGCTGCTATTGAAATAGTACCCGTATAACTTCCTCCCGTATTAGCAATAGCAACTGATGAAAGATTCTTACTCTCGTTGTTGATATTAAATACTGCCTCGTTATCAAGAGTCGTATAACCGGGAGACGATATAAAGAACTCGGACCCCAGGTTGTACACCGGGTTTACAACCTTTTTCTGACAAGACGTCACAAAAAAGATTAAGGATATAAAAATAATTAATTGAATTTTTTTCATGTCATTATATTTTTATCATTTTTTTAATAATTTTTATCCCAATAGAGTTTTGTACTCATCTTGTCACCACCAATAGCAGAAGCTGCTTTGGTGTAGTTAGCGCCATTCAAGGTCTGTTCTCCGCTGGGATAAGGATATCTGTAAGGGAAGGTGACAACGCCGGATGCAGGTGACGGGGGCTCATTCATGGCAGGAGCATCCAGTCTGCGCCATTCGGTCCATCCCAAATATCCGCGAAGATAGAAGGAAATCCATGCCTGGGTCGCAATTTTAGTGCGGGTAGCACCATCAGCCCAAGCACCTGCAACGTAAGCAACGCCGGGCTGAGCCAGATAAGCGGTGGCCTGAGCAGCCGTACCGCCCCAGAATTCAATAGAAGCAGTAACGGCATTATCATAATAGGTAGCAGCGTCACCTGAAATAATTCCGCGGGCTGCAGCTTCAGCCAAATAAAATTGAATTTCCGAATAAGTCATCAAAGGATGAGGAAATGTCGGGGTATTGCTGATGTTGGTATTAATATGAGAATAGTTCGGGAAAGCAGAACTATGGCCATATTGACCTCCCTTATATGTATCCGGACCTAAATTTTGGTTGAAATAAAAAGGCAAACGGGGATCCTTAAGGCTGAGCATTTTATCAATGATGGTATTGGCAGCCACATAGTCAGAACGTCCGCTCATAACCAGATCCACATACAATGGGTTGGTGTTGGGAGAAGCATTCAGATAATTAAACATTGCATTGCCGGCTGCTGAAGAAATAGCTCCACCACCCATAGCATTTGTGATGGTAGTTTTAACCAAAGCACTTTGAGCACTTACATTAGCAATCTGAATAGCCATTTTAACCAACAATCCATTAGCAAATGCTTTCCACATGGAAACATCACCACCATAGATCAGGTCGGCTGAACCGAAACTACCGTTAGAAACGTCCAAAGCGGCAACGTCAGCAGTAACTCTGGAAATCAAATCCTTATGAATGGTCAGTGCATCGTCGTAAGCAGGCAACACATTGTTGATGTTCAATGCCTGTTTATAAGGGATATTACCCCACATAGTTTCCATCTGATCCCATGCATAGCATGAAACGATATCAATAATGGCGAGCTTGTTCTTTTGGGCAGCAACATCAGAAGCAAAAACAGGCTTTTCCGATGTAATCAAAGAATCTGACCGTTTCAGATTTTCCAAAATATTCCTATAATAGACTGTCCATGCATTATTCGGAACATTCCTGCTAAAGATATTATAATTGGATTCATCAGTATAAGTGGTCTCGGTCAAATACTGAGACCAGAGGTCGAAATCATTAACGTTAACATTTAAGCTAACATCCTGGTCGGAAAGGTTCTTCTCTGCATTTGAAAAGAGCGTATTTCCGGGAACGTTGGTTGGATTTTTAACATCTTTGTTCAAATCAGCTAATTTCTGCTTAGAACAAGAAACGGCTAAAAAGGCCAGTAATATAATTAGTATTTTTTTCATCTTGTATAATGTTTAAAATTGAACTTTAAGATTGAATCCGAAATTACGAGTTGTCGGCATAACCCCACTTTGAAATGCTTGCATATTACCTGCTCCTAAACCAGCTTCCGGGTCTGCATAGGGAAGATTCTTAAAGATGATCCACAGGTTGGATCCTACCAGGCCTAAAGAGAGGGAACGAATTCCGGTATTCTTCAGGATTCTTTTAGGGAAGCGGTAAGAAATCTGAGCTTCTCTTAACTTAACGTAAGAAGCATCATAAACGAATGCAGCAAGCGGATTGGTGGCCCAACCCCACAATGCATAGTTGTTAGCAGAAACACGAACAGTATTAGGACTACCATCAGCCTGAACACCCTTAAGTATGACACCACCACCCTTGGAAATTGGATTTCTCATAGGATTACCTAAATCGTTGTTGCCTACAGTATTCGGATACAAGCCATCACCCTGTCCATAAGTCTGGTCTAAGGAGAATACACTTCCCCCTTTTTGAATGTCAATCAAAAAGCTGGCAGTCCAGTTTTTGTAAGTAAAACTGTTAGTGATACCACCATGCCATAAAGGATTGGTATTGCCAATCACGTTATTCGTGGTGCCGGTAATTTCGTAATATCCATTAGCACCCACAACTCTTTGGCCATTTTTGTAAACATAATCAGTTCCTTCCAAAACACCATAAGGATGTCCCACACTGGCGTCAATAGTAAGGCCCTCCTGGAAAGCACCCATCTGCAGGTTGCTAACGCCTTCATACAAAGAAAGTACCTTGTTGCGGTTCGCGGACCAGTTCACGTTAATGTTCCATGTAAAGTTCTTTGTCTGAACAGGAATGCCATAAAGGTTAATTTCAACACCTTTATTCTGTACATCACCTGAATTAACATATTTGTAGGAATATCCGGTAGCTGCAGAAACAGCAACAGGCATAATCTGGTCGATGGTTCTGGTCAAATAAATATCTCCATTGAAGCCCAACCGTTTGTGCAAGAAGTCCAATTCCAAACCGGCTTCAGTACTCTTGGTCTTTTCAGGTTTCAGGTGTGGGTTGTTTTCCGTAGCATTCACAGAATACAAGGTAACAGCTCCAAACGGACTGGGTTTGGCATAGGTATCATAAAGGCTTGCGAAAGGCGCATCGTTACCTACCTCGGCATAGTTCAGCCGCACTTTGGCAAAAGGCAACCAGCTGGCATGCAACAGATTAGAGAAAACAAAACTACCTGAAACAGAAGGATATAAATAAGTATCATTGTTAATAGGCAACGTAGAGGAGCGATCCCCTCTTAAAGTTGCATCTAAATACAACATGTTGTTGTATCCCAAAGAAACGCTGCCAAAAAGAGAATTTACACCAATAGAAGATTGTCCTTCAATTGGGGCCAAGGGGGGGTCAATTGAGTTTGCAATTGAATTCAGGCCTGCGACAATCATACCCCCGTTTGTGGAAGCATAAATGGAATTTCGATGGTCCCTGCGAATATTACCCCCAACCAAAGCGGTCAGGCTCAATTTACTGGTCAGGTTTTTGGTGAAATTAACCATTAAATTATAGTTGGTTTCCATAAAATTGATGTTTTCCCTGGAATAACCTGAACCCACATAATTTAACCCAATTCCAAAGGGGACAGCAGTTGTACCCACTCCGAGATGCTCTTCCTGAAGTTGAGAGTAGGTATTTAATGTAGCCCGCCCCGTAACACTCAAATAGTCGTTAATATTCCATTTAAACTGAACATTACCAAACAAGTGGTCACGTGAGTCATTTTCATAGTTATGGTCACGTTCCCAGTAATAGTTGTTCCAGTAAATTGGTTTATAATTACCATTAACAGGATCACTCATGTTCCAGGTAACGTTTCTGCCCGTCAGTTTATACAAGCTTTTTAATTCTTTGAGATCAACATTCATTTCCCACCACTGACGGAAGCTGGTTAAAATGTTACCGAGGTAACCTGTACCGTTACGACCTAATGTTTTCTGATGAACAAAATTAGCATTAGCGCTAACGGTTAAGTTTTTAGCGAGTTTATGAGTTGCATTTAAGGTAAAAGTGTTTTTGGTCAGTTTGCTGTTTGGCATGATCCCTTTCTGAACAAAATTGGTATATGAAAAACGGAATGATGAATTATCGGAAGCACCATTTACAGCAAGGGTATTAGAAGTGGTAACGGCAGTATTAAAGAAAGTAATAGGACCATTTGCAGCTGCAACCCACGGTTTTGCTTTATGATAAAAAGGTGATTCCGGTACAAAAGCATCCCACTGGTAAACCATCAAATTAGGATTAAATTTAGTACCATAAGAAGCATCTTCCGTAGTAGGGACATAATATACTTTCTTTCCACTGGTCCACGGAAGAGGCCCATAGTACAAACCAGGATGCGCACTGTTGCTATAATAAGGACCGTAACCGGCACCGTATTGGGTCTGATAGGTCGGGAAAGTGCTTCTGTCGATGGTCCCAACCGTCACGTTTGAGCTAAAGCTTATACCAAGACCATTTTTCCCGAGGTATTTATCATTACGACCGGTTTTGGTGGTGATCATGATCACACCATTGGCAGCACGTGAACCGTACAAAGCGCTTGCAGCAGCCCCTTTCAAAATAGTAATCGATTCAATATTATTGGGATCGATGTCAGACGCCGCTGAACCGAAGTCGTAGCCAACTTGGCCAGTTGTTTGAGAATTACTGTTCCATGTCTGGTTGGAAATTGGCACCCCGTCCACAACAAACAGAGCCTGATTGTTCCCCATTAATGACTTATCACCACGAATGACAATATTAGTGGAACCCCCGAGATTACCGCTGGTTTTAACCTGGACACCGGAAACACGACCTGACAGGGAGTTGATAACGTTGTTAGATTTTACTTGGTTGATAGTGCTTCCGCCGATTTCCTGCGTGGCATAACCCAATGATTTCTTTTCCCTTGTAATTCCCAAAGCAGTTACTACAACCTGGTTAAGAGACAAAGAAGAAGATTTCATAACAACGTTAATGGTATTGGAATTACCTATTGGTATTTCCTGGGTAGCCATTCCTACAAAAGAATAGACAAGGATTTTGCCCTGTTTCAGATTTAAAGTAATGGAATATTTCCCATTATAATTTGTAATAGTACCATTGGTGGTACCTTTTACCTGTACAGTAACGCCGGGGAGAACAGAACCATCATCCGCACTCGTTACCGTACCGCTAATTGTTCTTGTCTGTGCATAGGCAAAACTCAGCCCTACAAAAAACAAAAACGCAAGCGTCATTGTAAATTTCCTCATAATGATAATTATTTGTTAATAATTTAAAGTGTAAAATTAAGATATTTTCACAAAACTCATAAAGAATATTAATTTTTTTTAAATCTTTCTAAATTAGCATGTCTATTTGTTGATTTTCAGAATATTATATCACGCATCAAAAGCGATTCAGATGTTAAAAAACAAGACTCTTTAAACTACCCGGTTGACTATTTGTTCATAATTCACAACATTTCACATCCCGGCAACACTCAAAAAATGGTTTTTGTAAAGAATATCTAACAAAATTTTTCTCCGTTGTAAAGATTATTTTAAGT
>CAZRAW010000003.1:0-45214 GCA_964598065.1 uncultured Lentimicrobiaceae bacterium | reverse complement strand
TATAGCCACAATTTCAAAATTTATACTGCTCAGCTGCACGCCATCTTTGTATCTTATTCAGTTCGAAGTATATGGATACATCTTCACTTCACAAAATCCAAATCTGACGCACATCTGAGCTTTTCAGCAAACCCTAAATAGTTTTCTTTATTTCATCCTCAAGTTTCGTACCATCTTCTAAGCGGCTAATTTAGATTATTGGCTTGCGCAAATGCAACCTGACTCAGGCCGCTTTGTTGCCACTGCTCAACCAGTGTAAACATCTTTTGGCGTTTTACCTCTTTATTCATCTCGTTTTTGCCGCAAAAGTCATAAAGCTTTTAATCATAGACAAGATGCTCGTGGCCGAAGGGATACTAAAGCTGTACGGGAACCGTACTATCCAAAAACAAAAAAGTTGAAAGAGTCCTCTAAATTTTTTAGTTTTGCACACATAAAAAACCGAATGAGATAAAATGTTGGATAGTTTTTTCTGTCGTCCTTTTGTTGGTGGTTTTTCCCAGCAGCAGACGACGATAACCAACGAAGGGGTATCTTACAAAGTGTATTACAACGTGAGCGATGCGGCCGGCAACAAAACAGAGAGGAAAATCCGTATGGTTATAGTGGAAATTTTTTAACGGGAAAAAGCATATGCAGCAAACCCTGCAACAAAAAAAGAGGATCCTGTTTATTGTAAACCCCGTTTCGGGGATGCACCGGCGTGTAAGACTCGCAGATGTCATCAAAAGGCATATCAATACAAAAAAATTTATTCCTGAAATCAAAGAGACGGATTATGCCGGTCATGCTGTTCTGTTGAGCAGGGAGGCCGTGGAGCAAAAGATGGATGTGGTGGTAGCTGTGGGTGGCGACGGAACTATCAACGAGGTGGCTTCACAAATTATCGGAGGTTCCACGGTATTGGGTATCATTCCGCAAGGATCGGGAAACGGGCTGGCCCGTCATTTGGGTATTCCGCGGACGATTCAGGGCGCTATGCGGCTGATCAACCGTTTGCACGTAACAGAAATTGATACGGCTTCCATCAACGGGGTGCCCTTTGTGAGTATTGCCGGCATCGGTTTTGACGCACTCGTGGCCAAATTGTTTGCCAAAGGCGAAAGAAGGGGTTTTTTTTCTTACGCTCATCTTATTTCAACAAATTTCATGTATTACAAACCGAAAAAATACAAGATTGAATTTGAAGACGGAACGCAATTTAAAACCCGAGCCCTTTTTATCAGTTTTGCCAATTCAAACCAGTTTGGTTACAATACGGCCATTGCGCCCAATGCCCTTTTGCGTGATGGTAAATTAGATGTGATTGTTGTAGAAAAACCACGGTTTTTTGAATTGCCCATGATTGCTAATATGTTGTTGCTAAGGGCAATTGATAAATCGCGTTATGTGAAGAGTTTTCGATCGGGACATTTCCGGGTTTACCGGGAAAAAAACAGGGTGGTCAACATCGACGGAGAAGCCAGAAAAATCAGTAAGAAATTAGAGGTGAAAGTTCACCCGTTATCATTAAAAGTAATTATTCCGAACCATGCCATCAAATAAGAAAAACTCGCGGGTGGTTTATTCCACCAATCCCGATTATCGGTTTGAAGAGGAGCAGCAAGAGGTTTTATCTCTGCTCCCTTCACAACAAACGCTTTATCTTGCTTTGGACAAAAAACAACGCAAAGGAAAGAAGGTAACGTTGGTTGCCGGTTTTGTGGGAAATGATGATGACCTGAAAAATCTCGGGAAGAAACTGAAAGCAGCGTGTGGCACAGGCGGCTCGGTGAAAGATGAAGAGGTGCTTATCCAGGGCGACTTCCGTGAAAAAGTGAGAAACCTCCTTGAAAAAGAGGGCTTTAAAGTGAAACTGAGAGGGGGATGAATTTGGTATGCCTGTACATTTGGCTCAGGTTTCAAGTGCTAAATAAAAAGGTGTGCTATATACAAAATCTGTGCTGGTCTCACAAAATTGAATTTTAACAGAATAATGGATACAAAAAAAGGTTACCCTCCGGAATATTGGGATAAATTGTTTGATAAGAATCATCTCGGCTGGGACGTTGGCTATGTTTCCACGCCGCTGAAAGAATACTTCGACCAGTTGGATGACAAATCAATAAAAATTCTGGTGCCCGGATCGGGCCGTGGCTGGGAGGTGGAATATTTATATAAATCCGGTTTCCGGAATGTGTTTTACCACGATTTCTCTTCGTTGGCGCATGGAGCTTTTCTAAAACGGTTTCCTGACTTTCCCCTCAGCCAAATGCTGCGGGAGGATTTCTTTTCTCTCCGCGGAAGTTATGATTTGATTGTTGAACAGACTTTCTTCAGCGCTCTTCCGAGGAACCGGCGTGAAGACTATGCCCGGCAGATGTATGACCTGCTGAATCGCGGCGGGAAACTGACAGGATTGCTTTTTACACATGAATTTCCGCATGATTTTCCTCCTTTTGGAGGCTCCCTTGATGAGTATAAAATATTGTTTTTTAAGTTGTTTGCGGTTAAGACCTTTGATGTGGCGTATAACTCCATCAAGCCGAGAAAAAGCAGGGAATTTTTCTTTATTCTCGAAAAAACAGAAGGTTAACGGGATTAATTTTTATCTTAGCCACAGACTTTTTCAAAAAATCAAACATTGTGAGTAAACAAATTATCCGGTCAATTGGAATTATCTCTAAAAAGGAAAGACTTATTCCTGTCGAACGACTTTCGGAGTGTAAAATAATGATACTGGAATCAGCTTATCCGTTTCCGGGATATCATGGCACGACTGTCCCGGACAAGAGTGACCCTGATTCTGTTTTTCTGATTACCAAACAGGCCTATAACGATGATAAGATCATCCGTTCCATCATGAACATTAGAAAAGAATTTCCCTTTGCTTTTGATGGTGCACCCGGAACCATCACCATGAACAATAAAATGGTTCATGTCATCCGGCTGAAGAAGTTAGGCTACATGTATATTCCCGAGCTCGTGGTGCCTTTTCGGATCAGGGAGATTGAATTTATGAAAAAGAAAAAATTGTCAGAGTTTAACTCACTTATTAAGATCAGGAAGTTTTTCCAAATGGAAGAAGTCGGGGAGGGCGTTTTTCAGGATTTGGAACAGGATACCTTTATCTATCTTCATATTCCCTGCACGCTTCGCTGGAACACCTTTGAGAAAATGACCATGGACATTAAGTATAACATTAAAGACAATAAGTTTGATGCTGCCATTGGTCATGTTTACCACCCGGAGGGGATGTTTGATTTTGTGCGTATTTACGACAAGAATTTTCAACTTGAGAAATTAACCTATATCCGGGAAAAATATCTTGAACATATTACCAATCTTTAGCTGTTTATTTGCGTATGAACCAATACTTAAAGCATTTTACTGATACTATTATAGGCCTTATCGGGAAAACCGGTGTTCCCGTGCAATGGGCCAACATTGGGGGGGCGGTAATTTCACTTTTATTGCTCTTTGTCTTGTCATATTTCAGTTTCAGGCTAACCTGGAGTATTATGAAAAGGATATTGATTCCTGTTTTCCGGCGTTCTAAAAATCAATTTGATGATTTGCTGATAAAACACCACCTTTTTCGGCGGATATCGTATCTGGTTCCGACATTTATCCTCTACTATTTCATTCAGGACAGCATATTTGCTACCCCTGTATTGGTAAGTGTAATACGGCGTATTCTCGAAGTAACTTTTGTTCTGATTATTGTACTCATTGTGGACAGTATTCTCTCTTCTCTGAACGATTATTACGATCGGTTTGAGTTTTCCAAAGACCATCCCATTAAAAGTCTGGTGCAAATCATCAAGATTATTCTCTATCTGTTTGGTGCACTCTTTGCCATTGCTACGTTACTCCATCGTGATCTTAATTCGCTTTTCATTGGTTTGGGAACGTTATCGGCTGTTTTGATGCTGGTATTTCGTGATCCGATTCTCGGATTTGTGGGCGGTTTGCAGCTGATGTTCAATAAGATGATTCGTATAGGCGATTGGATTAGTATGCCACAATACCACGCCGATGGCACTGTACTCGAAATAACGCTTACGACTGTAAAGGTGCAGAACTGGGATAAGACTATTGTTACCATTCCCACTTACAGCCTCATCAGTAACTCTTTTCAAAACTGGCGCGGCATGGAAGATTCGGGGGGAAGGCGCATCAAACGGGCAGTATATATTGATATGGACAGTGTGCATTTTGTGACGGAAGAGGAGCTGGCGAAATTTAAAAAGATCAAAGTACTGCGCCCCTATCTTGATAAGAAAGAAAAAGAAATTGAAGCCTACAATAAAAAGCTAAATATGGATTCGGAGGCCCCAGTCAATGGTCGCCGGCAAACCAACCTTGGCATTTTCAGGGCTTATCTGAAAGCTTATCTTACAAACCGCGATGATATCCGTAATGATATGACCTTTCTGGTACGGCATCTGCCCCCTTCCGAAAAAGGGATTCCCATTGAAATATATGTTTTTACCAACACTATTGATTGGGCGGCTTACGAGGATATTCAGGCTGATATCTTTGATTTGATGCTGGCAGTTTTGCCTGAATTCGGACTTCGCGTTTATCAGTTTCCTAAAAGTGGGGACCTTGCCCGTTTGGCAGGTGAAAGTCAAAACAGTTAAAAAGTGATGATAGGAACATTAGTTAATGTGGCAACGGTTGTAACCGGTAGTCTGATCGGTATTTTATTCAAAAGTCGTCTTCCCGAACGTTTTATCAAAATATTCTTTCAGGTCATCGGCCTTTTTACCCTTTACCTTGGATTCTCCATGGCTTTGAAATCGACACACGTATTGCAAATGATTTTCAGCCTGATTATCGGTGCGGTTATTGGCGAAAGCCTGCATTTGGACCGTGGGCTGGAAAAGCTGGCTGAAAAAATGAAGAAGCGTTTTAAAAGCACTAATGAACATTTTTCCGACGGGCTGCTTACGGCGTTTTTGCTTTACTGTATGGGCTCGCTCACTATCCTTGGCGCTATTCAGGAAGGTATGACCGGTGATGCGCATTTGCTTTTCATCAAGTCGCTCATGGATGGAGTTTCTTCCATCGCCCTCGCTTCGGGTCTCGGTATTGGCGTTCTGTTCTCAGCTGTTCCACTGTTGATTTACCAGGGGGGCATAACGCTGTTGGCCATGTGGCTCGGCAACTTTTTCCCGGCCATTATGATTACGGAACTTTCGGCTGTCGGAGGCATTCTGTTACTTGGACTGGGAATCGATATTCTCGGGATAAAAAAGATAAAGGTCATCAATATGCTTCCTGCGTTGGTGGTTATTGTGGTGCTGATTTGGCTGTTTCCGGGAACGGGAATATAAAGAATTTTGTTGTAGCTCGTTTTTTAAATTATCTCGAAGTTTCTTTTTACTTTTATATACTTATCAGCAATAATTTGTTTAGTATTTTCTCTTTCGGGATAATCTTTCTGTAAAAACTCAATTGTTGAATTTTCTTTAATTTTTTCAATTATTTCAGGGTTTTTAACAATTTGCCTTATAAAGTCAAACGACAACCCCAAATTTCTATTTACTGTTTCTTTATTTGTCATTTCTTAATCCTTCTAACGTATCTGTTTTTATAAAACTCCCATCTGTCTTTCAAATCCTGCTCTGCATATGACAATGCTGTTGCAAGATTTTCAAATTCAATAACTTGCTTGTCTTTTTCACCATTTGGAAACAAAACGTCCCTGTGAAAAAATCCGTGAACACAATCATATCTAACTATTGCGTGCCATTTACCTTCAATCGAAGTTTCATACTGGACTACAATATTAACAACTTTTCCATTCTCAACAGTAATCTGCATTCTTATTCTTTCATTACTGTATTTATCAAGATATTTTAAAAATTCTTTCTTTCCCAAAGTTATTAATTCTTATATTCGCGAATATACACATTATTTTTTTAATTACGCTCCTTTTTTTCAATGTACGACCAGTGTGTATCAGTCGCTTTTTGAGATGCGCACCAGACTGATCTCGATGGGGTTGTTTTCAGGATAAATGCTAATCCAGTTGTTGTTTTCGGAGAACCATTTGTACTGGCTACCCACTCTTACAATAAAAACCTGATTGAGTTTGCCCGGCGGTACCTGCACCACAAAACCTCCGTTTTTGGCTTTGTCTTTACCATAGGTGAAGATAATCCGGAATGTCTTTCCATCCGTATTGTGAGCTTTGACATACACGTAATTGCCCTTTCGCACATCGACAGGCAGGGCTTTGAAAGTTAGTTTTCTGGCTTCGTTAGCTTGAATTACGGTTTTTTTATTCAGCAGATCTACAATGGCATTTTTGAGGATATAGTCCGTAATTTTTTTTATCATCCTGGCGGGATAGGTCTCATCAGGTTTTGCTTTCTCCGCTTTTTTGTAAGCGTTGATTGCTTTGTCATAAATTTTGGCTGCATACAATCTATCAGCTTCCGTGATAACTTGTTTGTATTTTTTCGTTTGTTCCACTACAATTTGGGCAATAAAAGTGTTGCAGGCGGCTATCTGTTCGCCAGGATAAGGTTCACCGGGCTTTATGCTGGCTGCCACCTTGTACTGCTCCAATGCTTTCCGGTAGTACCGGAATTTGTAAAGGCTGTCAGCTTTGGATATTGCCGAAGCATAGCGTTGTTTTCTTTCTTTGGCTAATCGTACCAACGTCGTGTTGATATCCGCAATTTGTTTTTTCGGGTAGCTTTCATCCGGCTTTAGGGTCAGGCTGTTTTGGTATTGCGCTTTGGCCAGTTCGTATTTTTGTTCTTTCAGTAGCTGTCCGGCTTTGGCATTGCTCTTATCGTAAGCCTGTTGTAATGCTTTGGTGCGGGCAATAGCTGCGAGGGTGGTTTCAATGCTCTGAATTATTTTTCCGGAGTAGGTATCACCGGGTTTCAGGTCTTTTGCTTTTTTGAAGCTAATGAGGGCATTTTTGTACTGCTTTTGCGAAAGAAACTGTTTGCCTTCCAAAATAGCTGCCTTGTAAGCTTTGCCTATTGCAGCCTGCCTGATTTTCTGTTGTATGAGGCTGTCAATTTTGTGAATGCGCTGTTTGGGAAGTACTTCTCCGGGCTTGAGTGTCAGGGCGTCAGCAAAAGCTTTTTTGGCTTCCTCAAGCTGTTTTTGCTGCTGCAATCGTTCACCTAAGATAATCTGTTTGGCGTAGTTGGCATCTAACTCTTTTTGCTTTTGTATTTGCGCCAGTATCCGGTTGATTTTGGCAATCTGGTTTTTACTAAAATTGTCCGAACCTTTCAACAGTTGTGCCTGCCGGTATTTGTTGATAGCGAGGTCGAAATTTCCGGCGGTCTGCAATTGTTTGGCTTCCGTAATTAAAGTCTGGTATTGAGCTTCAATTCTATTTTGTTTCTCTATCCTGGCAAGTTTTACCTTGATTTCCAAAAGCTTTTGTTTTGGGTAGGGGGCCTTCGGGCGTGTTTTTAGCGCCAGTTGGTATTTTTGCCGGGCAGCGGGGAAAGAGCCTTTGTTAAACAGACTGTCGGCGCTACGGATTACCGCACGATAGTTGGCCTGAAGCTGCTCTTGTTGTCTGACAAAATAGGCTTTGATAGCAGTTAGCTGCTGTTTGGGATAGCTTTTGTCTGGTTTCAGGTTGAGCGCCAAATTGTATTGTGCCCGGGCATTATCCATTTCCTGCAATTTAAACAGGCTGTCGGCCTGTGCGATGGCGGAACGGTAGTTCTTGTCCAGATTTTTTCGTTGCCCGGCAAGCTGTTCGTCCACTTTGCTTATCATTTCGGTCGGATAGCTGTTCTCCGGCCACAACTTTTGTGCTTCCTGGTATTTTTCGCGGGCTGCCATATAGTTTTTTGCAATGTAAAGCCGGTCGGCTTCGCCGGCAATTTTGTTATAGGCAATCTGCATTTTTACTTTGGGCTTCAGTTGATTTATTCTATTAATAACGAACTGGTTTTCAGGATTGAGAGAATCGGCTTTTTGGTAATGTCGCAACGCATCCGCATAATTATTAGTGAGCAGATAACGCCCGGCGGTTTCGATCTCCTTTTGTGCCAGCTTTTTGCGGTTCAGATAGGCATGTTGCATTTGTCGTGAAAGAATTAGCCTATCCGGGGCCACAGGCTTGTTGGGAAAAAGATTCTCTGCTTTCTCAAAGGCGGTAATGGCAGCATCGAACCGGTTTAGGCTCAGGAGCGAATCGCCTGATTTCATGTATTGGTTGTAGGCTGCAAGCTGTTCTTTTTCAATCGTTTGCTGACGATGGATCGCTTCTATCCTGCCAAGTGCATAGCTGTCGCCCGGAATAATGGTCAGCGCTTTTTTGTATGTTTTCAGCGCCAGCGCCAGCATATCTTTATTATAATAAGAATCTGCCCGGTCAATAACGTTGTAATAAGCTTCTTCTCTGCTTTCGCCGGCTTTCAGCTCTTTGACTATCTCGTTAATTTTGCCGGTAGCATATGTGTCGTGTTCCTTATATCGTAAGGCCATTTGGTAATAGGCTTTGGCATCAAAAAGTCTTTTTTGCTTCAGCAACTGATTGCCTTTTGCAACAGCCTCTTCGTAATTATTTGCCTGCTGTGCAAAGAGACCGTCGGCCATGAATAGACCCAGTACCACCATAAAAATGAATGAAAAAATAAATTTTCCCGTACGCTTCATTGGATGATTTATGTGTTGTGGTCTTCCTGTAACGTGATTTTGTGTCAGTTATTTTCTCCGGTGATAATTCCATCTTTAATAAAAAATTGCCGGTCGGCCATAGCTGCGAGTTCTTTGTTGTGTGTAACAATAATAAAAGTCTGCCCAAAATCGTTTCTCAAATCAAAAAAAAGCTGATGTAACCCGGCAGAGGCGGCAGAGTCAAGATTTCCCGAAGGCTCATCGGCAAAGACAACCGATGGGCTGTTTATCAAAGCACGGGCTACGGCAACACGTTGTTGTTCACCGCCCGAAAGTTCCGAAGGCTTATGCGAAGCCCGTTCTTCCAAATGGATAAAATCCAACAGTTCGAAGGCTTGTTTTTCCGCTTCTTTTTTGTTTTTTCCGGCAATAAATGCCGGGATACAAATATTTTCCAAAGCGGTAAATTCGGGAAGCAAATGATGAAATTGAAAAATGAAACCGATTTTTTGGTTTCTGAACGCCGAAAGTTCTTTGTCTTTCAATTGGCTAACCTCAACGCCATCAATGACGACACGGCCTTTGTCTGCTTTTTCGATGGTGCCGAGGATTTGCAACAGCGTGGACTTGCCTGCACCGGAAGCGCCGGCGATGGAGACAATCTCTTTTTCGTTCACCCGGAGTTCAATACCTTTGAGCACTTCCACCTTTCCAAACGACTTATGAATATTTTCTGCCATTACCATGAGTTAGCAAAGATATAAAATAGGATTAATCTTTGACGGCAGGTGGTTGTTTTAGAAAATATATTTTGATTTTTTCTTATTTTTATCACACGGAGGCCTTTCGCGGGAGACTCACGAAGAAAAACTGCAAAACCCCGCAGTAGCCTGGTGCTAATTTGGTTTTCGATGTGGTAAAAAAACGTTGAAGTTAAATTTCTGTATTGGGGTCCCAGTTTTCCATGATTTCCTTTAGCCGTTTAAGGTACATACCAGCGAGAGCTCCATCCACAATACGATGGTCGTAAGCCAGCGACAAAATCATGATATGCCTGATGGCAATAACATCACCTTGGGGCGTTTCCAAAACTACCGGCTGTTTACGAATAGCCCCGATGCCCAAAATAGCTACCTGCGGCTGGTTGATGACCGGTGTGCCGGTGAGACTGTCGAATGAGCCGAAATTGGTGATGGTGAATGTTCCGCCCTGAATTTCTTCGGGGCTTAGCGTGTTGTTTCGTGCTTGGGAAGCCAGTCTGTTTACCGATTTCACAATCCCAAGCAAACTTTTTTCGTCCGCATTTTTGATGACAGGAACAATCAGGTTTCCGTTAGGTAGGGCTGTGGCCATACCTATATTCATACTTTTGCGATAGATAATATTATAGCCATCCACCGAGGCGTTTATTTGAGGAAATTCCCGGAGCGCTTTGGCAGCAGCATCAATAAAAATCGGAGTAAAGGTTATTTTCTCACCTTCGCGTTGTTGAAAGCTGTTTTTTACTTTGTTACGCCAATGCACAATGTTGGTGACATCGACATCGATAAAAGAGGTTACATGAGGCGAAATCCGTTTCGACATCACCATGTGGTCAGCTATAAGTCTGCGCATACGACTCATTTCCACTACTTCGTCGCCAGCTTCGGTGTTCACCGGCGGAAGTTCTATTTTTGGCATGGACCTTTGCTGCGTGGAAGGTGCTGAAATACTGATGGCCGGAGGCGCTGTTGTGGCATTTCTTTTTTCTAAGTAAGCCAGTACATCGCGTTTGGTAACACGGCCATCTTTTCCACTTCCCTGAATATTTTCCAGCTCTGCCATGGAAATACTTTCTTTATTGGCAATGCTTTTTACCAGCGGTGAATAAAAGCGTGTGCTTTTGATAAAATCCTGTTGTTCCGGCTTTTTTTCCGAAATGGTCGCAACAGCTTTTTCTTCCGGTACTGCTACAGCAGGAATTACCTCATCGGTTGTGGTTTCTTCTTTACTTTCGCCTTCGATTTCCACCCATGCAATGACGGTTCCCACCGGCACCACATCACCTTCTTTAAATAATGTTTTTATTAACTTTCCCTCCACCGGGCTTGGGATTTCGGAGTCCACTTTGTCGGTTGCAATCTCAACAATGGCATCATCCTCTTCCAGCATTTCGCCTTCGGTCTTCAGCCATTTTGTTATGGTTGCTTCTATTATGCTTTCGCCCATCTTGGGCATCACTATTTCAAATCTATCCATTTTTAGTCTGATAGTTAAATGATTATGCCGGGGAGTTAAACCCTGCGTTCCCACTTCTTTTTACGGTGCAAAAATAGAGAAAAAATCGATAATATGGAATAAATCTAAATAAATTTTCAAACGGATAAATTTTCCTGTAAAAATATTGTAAATAACGGGTGTCCAGAATGGTATAAAATTTTGTTAACAAATTGTCCGATTTTTCAACATTCAGGTCAAAAGAATTTTGATTTACCGGATAATTCTTATTTTTGTCTTAAAGAAACTTAAAAAAGAGAGCATACTCATGGAAGAACAAGAAAAACAGAAACGTGGGGAAGACATTTTTTCCAAGGCCGTGAGAGCGGGAAAGAGAACTTATTTTTTTGATGTGAAGGCTACGCGAAATGATCAGTATTACCTGACCATAACGGAGAGTAAACGCCGTTTTCTGAATGAGCAGGGTAAGTTTTTTTACGAAAAACATAAAATATTCCTGTACAAAGAAGATTTTGAAAAGTTTGTAAAAGGCCTGGACGCTGCTATTCGCTTTATTGAAACCGGAGAAATTCCGGAGGAGGAGACAGCTCCTTCTGAACATCAAATTCAGGAAGAGACAAAAACCGATATTGACCTGAGCTTTGATGACCTCGGTAAGGACGACACGAAAACCTCTGTTTGATAAACTGTTGGCCATTATTCGGATGCTTTTTCCGAATCTGTCTGCCCGTGGGGCTGTTAATAACTTTGACACACCGTATTCAATAAAGGAAAAAGGAAATAGTATTTTTGTACAATATGTCATCTGTAAATTATGGGGAAAACCATTGCCATTACCAACCAAAAAGGGGGTGTAGGGAAAACTACCACCGCTATTAGTCTCGCTGCCAGCCTGGCAGTATTGGAATATAAGACTTTGCTGTTGGATGCTGATCCACAGGCTAATGCTACGTCCGGTATTGGTATAAATCCTAAAAGTATCCGGACAAGCATTTACGAATGCCTGATAGATGATGTAAATCCGGAAAATATTATTCTGCATACTTCTACACCAAATCTGGATTTAATGCCTGCGCATATTGATCTTGTGGGGGCTGAAATAGAGATGGTTAATATGCCCAACCGCGAAAAGAAAATGCGACGTGTTATTGATAAGATTCGCGACAAGTACGATATGATCATTATCGACTGTTCTCCTTCACTCGGCCTGATAACCATCAATGCTCTTACAGCTGCCGATTCGGTTATTATTCCGGTACAATGTGAGTATTTTGCGTTGGAGGGGCTTGGGAAGCTGCTTAACACCATTAAGATAGTACAAAGTAATTTGAATCCTGATTTGGATATTGAAGGAATCCTGTTGACTATGTTCGATATACGTCTGCGGCTTTCAAAACAGGTAGTTGAAGAGGTGAAAACACACTTTCAATATTTGGTTTTTGATACTATTATTAATAGAAATACCCGTCTCGGCGAAGCGCCGAGTTTTGGTAAATCCATTATCATGCACGATGCACAGAGTACAGGGGCCATAAATTATCTGAACTTTGCGAGAGAATTGTTGCAAAAGAATGATATGACCGGCATAAAAAATTCGGACAGACAAATAAACACGACGGATGACAACTAATAAAGTAACAAAAAAAGTGTTGGGAAGAGGGTTGGATGCCATTCTCAGAAGTCCTGATACGGACATTACTTCCAAAGATATTTCCGGAAATTATGTCGCCGGCGCCATTGCCGAGCTGGATGTTGATAAGATTGATGTCAACCCTTTCCAACCGCGGAGTGGTTTTGATGAAATGATGCTTCGGGAGCTGTCGGAATCAATTAAAGCTCAGGGTATTATTCAGCCGGTTACCGTCCGGAAAATGGGACATGAGCACTACCAGCTGATTGCCGGTGAACGCCGGTTGAAAGCTTCAAAAATTGCCGGACTGAAAACCATTCCTGCTTTTATCCGTGTAGCTAACGATGAGCAAATGCTCGAAATGGCACTGATTGAAAATATTCATCGTCAAAACCTGAATGCTATTGAGGTGGCCATTAGCTACAAACGGCTTATCGATGAGTGTGATCTGACCCAGGAAAAGCTGAGCGAGAAAGTCGGGAAAAACCGGACGACCATCACCAACTTCCTGCGTCTGTTAAAGTTACCTCCGGAAGTACAGATTGCTTTGCGCGATAGTACTATTTCCATGGGACATGCTCGTGCGCTGCTTTCTATTGAACACGAGGGGACACTATTGCGGTTATTAAAACTCATTTTGGATGAAGAGTTGAGTGTCCGCCAAATTGAGCAAATGGTGCGCGAGATAAACCATCCTACCGGCAAAAAGGAAAGGGTAAAGAGTAGTGTTCTGCCCGAGAAATACAAAAAAATTTCTGCTGACCTGTGTCAGTTGTTCGGAACAAAAGTGAGTTTGAAAAGGAACAATAAAGGTGCGGGAAGTATCGTTATTTTGTTCAAAAATGACGAAGGGCTCGATCATGTCGTTTCTGTTCTTGAGAAAAAATAATTCTGTGAATGCCAATAAACTGCAAAATATACTGTTTGCGTGCCTGTTAGCTGTTTTTAGTCTGACATTTATTACGCCCGCATCCGCCCATCCGTTTTTGAACAAAAATAAAGAACACAAAAGTAAAAGTGATACGTTGAAGTATCCGCCACGTGATCCGAAAAAAGCGATGATCATGGGTATTGTCCCGGGTCTGGGACAGATTTACGATCACAAATACTGGAAATTACCTATTGTTTATGCAGGTTTTGCCGTTATAGGCTATTTTGCCATCACCAACCGGAATGAATACAGAATCTTTAAAAATGCTTATGATTGTCAGGCTACCAATCCCGATTGCCAAAATCCGTTTGCCCTAAAATATAACGCTACAACGTTAAAAATGATTCGTGATTACTATCGCCGCAACATGCAGCTTTCCTATATAATTGGAGGGGCGTGGTATCTTTTGCAAATGATTGATGCCAACGTGGATGCCCATTTGTCGCACTGGAATATTTCGAATAACCTGTCGCTTGATATAACACCCGTTATTCAACCTTACGACTTGCCTAATGCCCCTGCTTACAAAGGAATTAGTCTGCATTTTAATTTTTAATTTGAAAGATAAGTATTATGGAAAATATTAAGTTACAGCCCAATCACAAACGTTCTTTCTCTTCCTCCATTTATCTTCTTGAGAAATTGGCGGAAGAGGTTAGAGATGTGCTGACTTCAGACCGGCAACTGCTTATGCAGAAGATTGAAACGGACCTCGATGACAGGAAACGGAAGAAAACTTTACAGGCAGTGGATGAGATTGAGAAAGAAATTGCCCGGCTTGCCGAAAAATATCAACTTACAAAACAGGAGATGGTGGAGAGTCATTTTCTCAACTCGCGTAAGTCCAAGGCCTGGGAAATTCTGAATGACTCGCTCTCAAAACGTATGAATGGCTTCGGAAAATTTCCGGCCGAGATGGCTGCCGGCTTCGATGCTGACATTGAGCATCTCTTAACACTGGTAAATAAGCTGTAGCGATAACAGCGGTTCTGCTTGTGGCCTTTCAGGTTCTCATTAACCTGAAATCCAACTATTTCACCATTCTATCTCTTCAAGGATATCAAGGCAACGTGGGCAAAATTATTCCGTCAATCTTTTTTCACCTTCTAATTTCCGGATATCCGAAACATCCTGACTTACTTCGAGCGTACCGCAGAAGTTGCCTCCTTTGTCGTGCAGTGCAAAATACTGAATCAGGATAAATTTCTCTCCCATTTGAATCCAGAAACTCTCTTTTTGCTTTTTACCTGTACGGAAATCATCCACCAATTGTTTCACAATATGTACGCTGGAGGGCGGATGGCAGTTTTCTACCAGCCGCCCGATGATGGCTTTTGAACGGGGAAAAATCCTGTCTCCGGGGGTGGAAAAGTAGCAAACTTTATCATTTTCGTCCACAAAAGTTACATCCACCGGCAAGTGGTTCAGCATTACGATAGCCTGTTTTATGGTTAGCCGTCCCGTGTCAAAATCGAGCAACTTATCGTCCAGGTCATCAATACTCAGAAAAGTCTCACTTTTCTTTGCACCGGATGGAGCTTGATTTTTCTCTAAAATATTTTTGGAGGGAGGCGCAATGAACGCAAAACCTACATCAAAAGCCTGTTCGAGCATGTCGTGAATTTCCTTTTCGGGAATATGGTTGAAAATAACAGGGAAAAGAATATATTCTTCACGAAACCGGATGGCATACATGTTGAAAAACAGGTCGCCGAGCAGGTGATTCAGCTGTTTCAGGTCGGTATTTTTGTTTTCGATGATTGCAACCGTGTCTTTTATGAGATTTCTGATGTCGTCGTGATAAGACCACATGAGCGACAGGCACCGGTATTCTTTCAAATGGTTTTCCACATGAGGAAACAAAATATTCTCTTCTTTAATATAATGTAAATTGAAATCCTGTAAGGCTTCCACCCGTTTTTTTATTTCCACGAGGGAGTTTGTAATTCTTTGTTTGTCCGCATTTTTTTCATTGAAGGCCTTTATAAAAGGACGTATGGCAATAAGCCGGTTATTCAGCTCATTATTTTCCTGCTGCAGAATACTGAAAATTTTTTTTGTGTTATAATCGGGTATTTCTCTTGATACCAGTCCTTTATAAAGCATATTCAGCGAACGGTTTATACCTTTTTTCAGTTGTTTCAGCGCATCATCTTTGGGCTCTTCTTTCATAAGTGCATCCACCACAACCACAACATCAAAAGGTTGAACATGCTCGATGGCATCTTTATATTTTCTGATAAGCTCAGCTCCTTTTTCCCGCTGGTGAATAATCCCATGAACGAAAGCATGAAGATGCTTTATCCTTAGCTCAGTGTTGTTTATGAATTCTGACATAACTATAAAGTCTTCTGTATTCTATTGGCAAATGTATTAATTTAAGAGGTTGGTATGGATGATTTTTTAATATCTTAGCGACAAAATGAAGAATGTTGAAAATGGAAAATAAAGTGGCAAAATTTGATAGGAGTTATTTAATAATGGCACATGTATGGGCTAAAAATTCCTATTGCCGACGGCGACAGGTTGGGGCGTTGATTGTGAAAGACAGAATGATAATTTCGGATGGTTACAATGGCACGCCTTCCGGCTTTGAAAATGTTTGTGAAGATGAGACGGGCAGAACCAAGCAGTATGTGCTTCATGCCGAAGCCAATGCCATAACCAAAGTGGCCAAATCGAACAACAGCAGCGAGGGAGCAACGCTTTACATTACCGATTCGCCATGTGTGGAATGCTCAAAACTGATTATCCAGGCGGGAATCAGTCGCGTGGTTTACGACCGCGAATACAGGATTACCGATGGTCTGGCTTTGCTCCACCGGGCCGGGGTACAGGTAGATCATTTGGAAATACCTGAAGAGTGAAGTGCCTAAAGTACTTAGTGTCTGCCCGAAAACGCTGATATCTTCGTTGGACTTGTCTCGAAACTTAGTTACTTACTTCAGTAAATTCTTACATTTCAAGACATCGTCCGCTTTGACCTTGACGTTTTCGCATCAGCCACGGGTAAAATATTTGTTGTTTTCTTGCAGATACTACTTAAAGTTAGAAATAGTTTAGCTGCTTTTGATGACTGCCAGTAATTCACTTAAAACCATAGCTGTAGCACCCCATACAATTTTGTTATTCAGATAAAAACAGGGAACTTCAATATCTTTTCCGGTGCGGTGATGAATGGTTTTGACGGTTTGGCTTGCGGGGTTCAGGAAGTCCTCTAATTTTACTTCAACCACCTCCTTCGTTTCCGTATTGTCCACTTTAAAATCAGGTTTTTCTGTAACGAATCCCACAAAAGGATAGACATCAAAATGGCTGGGAGGGATATACATTTTTGTCAGTTCACCTATAATTTGGACCTGTTCCGGATTTATTCCGACTTCTTCTTTTGCTTCACGAAGAGCGGTTGTTTTCAAGTCGGGGTCAGTTGGTTCGTGTTGACCGCCCGGAAATGCAATCTGCCCGCTGTGGACGCCATTGTAGGTGGCTCTTTTGATTAGCACAAACTTCACCTGTTGTTGGTCGTGATAGAACAAAACCAGCACGGCACTCGGTTTTGTCCTATCTAAACCGGGATACTCGCTGAGGGCTTCTTTCCGTGTAACAGGAGCCATAGACATTTGTGCCGCCTCGCCCGGCAGGGGAAGAGCCAGGTTGTACGTTAGTTGCTTTATAAATGTCAAAAAATCAGGCATCTTCATTTCTTATTGTTCATGGTAAATATTTTCCATCGATATGTTGCATGTCAAGGAAAATATTGCTACCCGCTTTAGGATGAATTTTACAGAGGCAAAGATAGGGAATTAGAGAAATGTTGAATGAAATAATGATGAATGGAGTGACAAAGTGGCCAAGTGATGAAAGTGACAATAAGTTACTGATAACTGTTTGGCTATTGCCTGATAATCGAATCACCAATTCCTTAGTTTTTAATCCCAAAAGGTATGCGAATGTTTAATGAAATATTCCGTCCCATATTATAAATGCCCACATTTTTCAATGTAGAGAGGTGGCTCATGTACTGCGTGTTGAGCAAGTTAGCAGCCATGAGGCTGAAACTGAAAATCTGTTTTTTGACGGTTAAGTCAGTTCCGATACCGGCGTTGAGCAGGAAATAACCTGGTGTAGTGGTTTCAAATTCAGCGGCGTGATTTTGAGCAAAAACATAGTCGCAGGCTACTTTAACGAAGGAAGTGCGTAACGTTTTCCATTTGTTTTTCCGAACCATAATCTCGAAATGGAGCTTGTTGGCCGGAATCAACGGGAGATAGCCACCCGAACGTTTTCGGGCATAAATGTAGGCGTAGTCCGCTTTCAGGTGTAGCGAGGGAATGGATTCCGGATGAACATGGATTCCTGCCTCACCACCGAAAAGATAAGAGGGTGTTTGCCTGTAACGGTAAATTTTGGTGCCATCGGCAATGGTGCCGGCGGTGGGAGAGAGGAAGATATAATTGTCGATATAGTTATAAAAACCGGAAATTTCAAAGGTTGTAAAGGTAGTGTGGATGTGGAATCCAAGGTCGGCTTCAATGTTTTGCTGATTTTTCAGGTTATCATTTCCTATTTCGTAGCGATTTCCATGCATTCCGTTTTGGGTAAGCTCGGCAATGTTAGGACTGCGGAAAGCGGAGGCCAGATTGAATCGCAACAGCATGTCTTCGCTGAAATGAATAGTGGTACCGATGGAGGCACTCACGTTGTTGAAATTCCTCACAAGCCGCGGCATTAGTGTACTGTTGCCAAGCCCGGCGTAATGTTCGGGGACGATGATATCTCTGTGGTCATAACGAATGCCGGCTTCCACGATAGCCAGGCTGCCAAAGTTGTGGCGTGCCATGCTGAAAACGGAAAAATCGTTCAGTTTCGCATCGGGAATAACGTGCTGAGGCGCCTGGCCATTGCGGTTGCTCTGCGACATACCCTGCACACCGAGAAAAGCTTTTGTGCTTTCGCTGAAATGATAAACGCCTTTGATGCGGTAAGTGAATGTTTTTAACCGCATGTTCACCAACTCTCTGACGGGTGTAAGGGATGATCCCTGTAACCGTCGATTATTGTTTTGGTATGATAAATCGGCATCGATTTTAAGGTTTCCCAAAAAAATCTTGTTTTGGGAAATGAGCAGCTGGTCAGTTAAATCCTGGTACCAGACTTCGTTTTTCCGGCCTTTTTCCTTCACCATAGCAAGGGCAGGCGCAACGGCCATACCGAGTTTCGAGCGGTTGTAGTCGTAAAAAACGCGAAAGCTGCCTATATTTTTTATATAACCCGCATTCAATTTAATGTTGTGGGTATTGAACCGTGTATTGTATGCCGTGGCGCCATCGCCTTGCCGGTAGTCTGCGTTGCTGTTGATCTGTGCCCCTGCTCCATACACAAGCCCTTTTTGATTTCCTTTTATCTCCATGCTGGATAGTGTTCCCATCGTATTGCTGAAAAATTTTGTGCTGACAACACCTTCGACGTTGCCTTCACGTGCTGTGGGTTCGGCTACAAGGTTTATAATGCCGCCAACGGCGCCCGATCCGTACATAAGCGAAGCCGGGCCTTTAATGATTTCTATCCTGCCAATACCCAAGCCATCAATAAGATAAGGATGGTCTTCGGAAAACTGAAAATTAGCCATAGGAATCCCTTTGTTTAGTACGAGGACATTACTCAGCGAAAGCCCGCGAATGACAGGCGTTCCTACGCCCGGGCCTTTGGAAATCATGCTTACACCGGGAACTTCTTCTATGGAGGCCATAAAAGAGGGCTGTGAAACCCGTGTGATGTCTTTGGATTCCAGCGTGCTGATTCCTACCGTGTTTTCGTGTTGTGTGCCGGTGAAACTTCCGGTAATCACCACTTCCCGGCTTTCGATTACTTTTGGTTTTAATGCAATATTAAGTGTAATATGGCTGTTGCCTGTCAACTCTACTTTTTTATTCACCGTTTCATAGCCTATAAACGAGTAGCTGACAAAAAACTGCCCGTTGGGTAAGTTGTTGATGATGTAATGACCGTTGTTGTTACTGACTGCTCCAACCGACAAATCAGCCACTATAACGTTTACTCCTGGCAGGCTTTCTTTTGATTTTCCATCGGTTATGGTACCACTAATGATATTTTGTGCGTTTACTTTTATAAAAAGAAACAGCATAAAGAAAAGAAATACTTTTGCTTTCATTTTATTGCGTTATTTATTAGACATTAAGATTGTTTTTCCGAAGAAATATTGTCTAATAAGGGCGGTGCCCGCAATGAAAACGAAAGAAAATATGGGGTAACAAACGGGTTTCGTGTCCTGAAGACGGGAATTTTATGAAAATAACGAATTCCTTCCGTTACAGGGATGGCCTGTTGAAATATGAATGATTGAAATTTGAATCCGGGTATGGGACAAAGAGTGCCCGAAATGTCAATTGTGGTTTCACGACTTTGTGTATAATGACTGGTATAATGGTGGTGAATAACAACATCCGCGAGTTGAACGGAATACGGTAAAAAGAAAACAATCAACAGGAAAGCGACGGTAATGTGCCGCAACCTGTTGATTTGTCTGAAAACTTTGTTGTTTCTTCTCTTCATCTCAGTTAGTTATCGCTGAAAAGACAGACAGGAATCTTATTCCTTAACGGGAATGTTTTTTAATACTTCAAGTGTTAAAGTCCAGAATTTTTCCACCGAGGCAATCTCCAGCTTTTCGTCCGGCGAGTGTACGCCACGGAGTGTCGGACCAAAGGAAATCATATCCATTTCGGGATATTTATCGCCGATAAGGCCACATTCCAAACCGGCATGGATGGCCAGTACTTTAGGTTCCACATCAAAAAGTTTCTTGTAGGTTCTTTTGGTCAGCTCCATAATTTCGGAATTGGGATTGGGCGTCCAGCCCGGATAGCCATCGGATGTTTCACTGCGTGCTCCGGCGAGATTAAAAACGCTCACCACTCTGTTGGTAACATCGTCTTTTTCAGACTCTACCGAGCTGCGTTGGCTGGTGGTGATAAGAATATTTTCATCCTCAAACTTCACGGAAGCGAGGTTAGTGGAGGTTTCCACAAAATTCGGAATGTCTTGCGACATGGCAATGACGCCGTGGGGGCAGGCGTACAGCGTGTTGATTAGTTTGATAAAATCGTTGTCATCGATAACCGTTTCGGGCATGTCGGTTTCTGTTACCGAGAAACTCAGTCCCGGTTCAGTGGCGTGATACTCATTTTGGCACATCTCTTCGAAACCTTTGGCTTCAGAAATAACGAGTGGAGCTTTTCCTTTTGGAATCACCGCTATAGCATAAGCTTCGCGGGCAATAGCATTGCGCAGGTTGCCACCATCGAAAAGGGAGAGTTTTATGTCGAATTTATCTTTGTATGTCCACAAAAAGCGGTTCAGGAGCTGGATGGCATTGGCGCGTCCCTTGTTGATATCATCTCCGGAGTGTCCACCTTTCAGGCCAGAAACCCTGATTTTCAGTGCTTCATAACCATTGGGAACAGCCTGCTTTTGGTAAGGGAGCCAGGCGAGTGTATCCTGACCGCCTGCACAGCCAATGTAAAGTTGTCCTTCGTCTTCCGAGTCGAGGTTCAGTAGGATTTCACTTTTCAGGAAACCCGGTTTCAGTCCGAAAGCGCCGGTAAGGCCGGTTTCTTCGTCCACGGTAAACAGGCACTCGATAGGGCCATGTTCAATGTCGTCGGAGTCAAGCAGAGCCAGTTCCGTAGCTATGCCAATGCCGTCGTCGCCGCCAAGGGTGGTTCCATCGGCAGTAACCCAGCCGTCTTCGATGTGTGCTTCGATAGGATCGTTTTCAAAATCATGGACTCTGTCGCTGTTTTTCTCACAAACCATATCGATATGGCTTTGCAGGACAACCGGTTTCCGGTTTTCCATGCCGGGGGTGGCAGGTTTGCGAATCAGCACGTTATTTACTTCATCCTGAAGTGTTTCCAGTCTGCGTTCTTTCCCGAAACGCAGCAGATATTCTATAATTTTTCCCTCTTTTTTAGAAGGACGGGGAATGTTGAGAATCTCTTTGAAAAAGTACCAGACTTTGGCTGGCTCCAGATTTAATATTGCTTCATTCATGATTTTTGATTTTTGAATTCTGATTATAGAAGTTAGAAGTGGAATTATAGAATTTATATGCTATATTTCTGAATTCTAAATTTTCGTCACAAAGGTATGAAGAAGATGCCAATATGGGGTTAAAATGTGTTAAGAAATTGCGAGAGAGGGCTATTTAGTGTCTGTCCATATTGTCAAGAGTCTGGAATAGAAAGTTCGCCAACAAGGCTTGCGAGTTTTGAGTATCAGGAGTCCAGATATAGCTTTTGTAAGGTTCTTATTTTAAAAACCAACAAAAAGCACAATCGGGATGACTGGTATGAAAAACGAGTATAACGAAGCTCGCTGATTTTATAGGCAGTATCTATTTATTGACTTTTATTATCCAATTGCAAAGGTATTCTTTATGGATATTATCCTGCCACCCGGATGGTGTATCTTAGAAATTATATTATTAATTAAGACGACAATTGTTGATTTTATCTTATTAATCGTTACAATAATTCATAAAATAACCTATAATATATTACAATAATTTCTAAATATATATCGATATTTATTACAAATATAATTGATTTAACTTATATTATATTACAAAAAATAATAATTTAAGTTGCTAATTATAACAAAATATTGTACCTTTGTGGCGGATTAAAACTAATAGAGAGATGTTTAACAGGACCATTATTGAAGATTTGCTGGAGTGGTCAAGGGAAAAGGACCGCAAACCACTTGTGTTGCGAGGTGCCAGGCAAACGGGAAAGACGACGATTGTGAAGCTTTTTTCGCAATATTTTAGGCAGTATGTCTATTTGAATCTTGAAAAGGAAGAAGACCGGAATGTTTTTGATACATCAGGGACGATTCAAGAGGTTCTGGAGGCTGTCTTCTATTTGAAGGATGCTGACAGGCGTGGTGGAAAGACGCTTTTGTTTATTGATGAGATTCAAAACAGTCCGAAGGCTGTTGCTCTGTTACGTTATTTTTATGAAGAGGCTAAGGATTTGTATGTTATTGCTGCTGGTTCTCTTCTTGAATCGTTGATTGACAGGACGATTTCGTTTCCGGTGGGGCGGGTGGATTATCTTCCCGTACGGCCTTGTTCTTTCGGTGAATTTCTGTCTGCTTTAGAAGAGACTAAGAGTCTGGATATTGTACAGGAAGCCTATGTCCCGTATTATGCTCATGCTAAGTTGAACAAGTTGTTTTGGCAATTCACGGTTCTCGGAGGGATGCCTGAGGTCATCAGGGATTTTCTTGAATACAGGGATTACAACCGGCTGAACCGGATTTACGAGCGACTGATTATTTCATATCAGGATGATGTGGAGAAGTATGCCCGTAACGACACAATGGCCCGGGTTATTCGCTACATAATCGGTTCTGCTTTTCGATATGCCGGTAGCAGGATAACTTTTGAGAAGTTTGGTGATTCACCTTATCGCTCGCGCGAAATGGGCGAGGCTTTCAGGGTACTGGAAAAGGCTATGTTGCTACAATTGGTTTATCCTGTTACGAAGGTGAGGTTGCCGTTGGAGGAAAAGTTACGGATGTCGCCCAAATTACTGATGCTGGATACCGGAATTGTGAATCATTCGGCCGGTTTGCAAAAGGAACTTATCTTGTCGCGGCAAATAGACCAGGTCTTTAAGGGTAGGATTGCCGAGCACATTGCCGGGCAGGAATTATTGGTCAGGATGCCTTCGGTTCGGTCGAAGCTGAACTTCTGGGTGCCGAAAAACATCAATGCCCAGGCCGAAGTGGATTATGTATATTCCTGGAAGGATATGGTTATCCCCATTGAAGTAAAGTCAGGAACAACGGGCAGATTACGCTCCCTGCTCAGGTTTGTTGATGAAGCGCCACACGATTGGGCTGTCCGGATTTATTCCGGCAAGTTCAGGGTGGAGGATGCAAAAACTATTCAGGGAAAGAGGTTTAAGCTACTGAATGTACCTTTCTATTTGGTCGGGCAGATAGATAAGGTGCTTCAGGATAAAATCGGATAGACAGCTTCCCGATTTGTGTCCAATAAAAAAAGCCGCAGTCTACGGCTTTTTTATTCCTTAGTCCAGTTCGTGAACTACCAGCCCTGACCGGAGCTTGGGCTCAAACCAAGTGGTCTTGGGTGGCATGATTTTGCCACTGTCGGCAATATTTATCAGTTGATCCATGCTGACAGGATAGAGCGCAAAAGCAACAGCCATTTCACCACTGTCAACAATTTTTTTCAGCTCGCAAAGGCCGCGAATACCACCTACAAAATCAATACGTTTGTCTGTGCGTAAATCCTTAATATTGAACAACGGAGTGAATACCTCATGCGTAAGAATGGTTACATCCAGCACGCCAACAGGATCACTGTCGTCGTAAGTGTCTCTTTTGGCTGTCAGCGAGTACCACATGCCATCAAGATACATAGAGAAATTGTGTAGTCTGTCAGGACGGTAAATTTCCGGTCCAACTTCCCGAATATTGAACGAAGCGGCCAGTTTTTCCAACAACATTTCTTTTGTCATTCCGTTAAGGTCTTTGATAACCCGGTTGTAATCGATAATGGTCAGCTGGTTAGCCGGAAAATGTACGGCGAGAAAATAGTTATACTCTTCGTTGCCGACGTGGTTAGGATTGGCTTGACGTTTTTCGTTTCCGACCAAAGCGGCAGCAGCCGTACGATGATGACCATCAGCCACATAAGTGCAGGGGAGGGTGGCAAATAATTCCACCAGCCGGTCAATAATTTTCTTGTTGCGAATGATCCAGAAATGATGACCGAAATTATCGTCAGAGATATAATCGTATTCCGGCGCATTATTTTTTACAAAGTCGGCTACAATTTTATCGACTTCGTCGATGGCATGATAGGTGAAAAATACCGGTTCCATGTTGGCGTTTGTCGCACGCACATGTTTCATGCGGTCTTCTTCTTTGTCTTTACGCGTCAGTTCGTGTTTTTTAATCACATTGTTCATGTAATCGTCTACGCTGGCACAGCCTACCACACCATACTGCGTTTTACCGTACATGGTCTGGGCATAGATATAAAGGTATTCGTCATCGTCCGGTTTCAGCCAGCCTTCGGCCTTGAATTTCTCAAAATTCTCTTTGGCTTTTTGATAAACAGCTTCGCTGTAAAGATTGGTATCCTCCGGCAGGTCAATTTCCGGCTTAATGATATGCAGCAGCGAATAGGGATTGCCGGTTACTTCGATACGGGCTTCTTTTGAGCTCAGTACGTCGTAGGGGCGGGAAGCGACTTTTTCCGCCAGTTTTTTGGGTGGCCTGAGTCCTTTGAAAGGCTTTAAAACTGCCATAATATCCTCTTTTAATGAGAAAAAAAATTCGGCCTGCAGTGAGAAGCAAGCCGAATATAAAAGTATTTCTTAATCTTCAGGCAAATAATCAGAGCGGATATTGGGATCCTGCGGCATGGGCTCGTTGTTGTATTGTCCGTTGCCGTTGTTATGATTGTGATATCCGTTGTTGTAGTTTCCGTGGTTGTTCAGCGAACGCTGAAGCGAGGAGATGAGGGCGCCCACCATTTTGGTCATTTCCATCAGCTGGGTTCGCGACTCATCCTCATGCGATTCGCTCATAATATTCAGTCCGTAAGAGAGTGTGGTATAGACCATGCACTGGCGGATGGCACTTTTGGCCATGCGCAGATAATATATAAATTGTGTTTTATTGCGGGCGGAGCCTTCAGCAATATAAAGAGCAATGTTGCGGGCCGAATCGTTAAATCGCACAGCAAGTTGTGATTTATCACTTTCGGGAAACAGCATGGTTACATCCTGTAACCAGGTTACATAATCCAGTGACTTATGGTAAATACGCAAGTCTTCAAAGCGAAAAAATGTTCCGGGACGTTCTTGTTTCTCTGTCTGTCCGCTTTTCTCTTCATTTTTATTTTCGTTGTACATCATAATTTTGTTTATTTAAAAACAGTTGTCATGCCATTCTTACGAAATAGCAGAGCCCCTGATGGGGGTAAGTTATTTTGATTAATAAATTAGTTTACTTTAAAAGTTGTGACGCCCTTTTCAAGAAAGGCAATAATCTGGTTTGAAGCGGCTATGCCGGCATTGATATTGGCTTCGGCTGTCTGTGCCCCCATTTTTTTGGGTGTGAAAAAGCAGCGGTTGCCAAATTCCTTTTCAATGTCTTCCCGGTTGCCGGGAGCAATATCCGCGATGTAACTGAAATCGTTTCTATTGTTAAACATCTCCAACAGACCATCTTCATCAATCACCTCTTTGCGCGCTGTGTTTATTAGTGTAGCGCCTTCTTTCATTTTTGAGAGGAGTTCGTAGTTGATGGATTTAATAGTGTATTTATTGGCAGGGATGTGCAGGCTGACGTAATCGCAGGTGCTATACATCTCTTCTACATTATCAAAAACGTTTACGCTGTCGGCTTCGATGTCCGCTTTATCAACAAAAGGATCGAAAGCAAAGACTTCCATACCGAAACCTTTAGCAATGCGGGCTACGTTTTTACCCACATGGCCGTAAGCCTGGATACCGAGCTTTTTTCCTTTCAGTTCGGTTCCCGGTTTCCCGTTAAAATGATTTCGGGCCTGAAAAACCATCATTCCCAAAACCAGCTCGGCCACTGCATTCGAATTTTGTCCGGGCGTATTCATCACTACAATGTTGCGGGCAGTGGCAGCGGCAAGGTCAACATTGTCAAAACCGGCGCCGGCACGAACCACAATTTTCAGTTTTGGTGCGGCGTCCATGATTTCTTCAGTAATTTTGTCGCTGCGGATGATGAGGGCATCGGCATCGGCCACCGCCTTCTTTAAATCATCCTGACTTTCATATTTTTCAAAAAAACTACAATCGTATCCGGTTTTTTCAAAAGTGGATTTAATCTGATTCACGGCAGCTTCTGCAAAAGGCTTCACCGTGGCAACAAGAACTTTTGTCATAGTTCAAAAAGGTTTAATTAGTACTTAAAAAACAGTCAAACAGGGTTTCCCTGTTATTTGTTGGTTTGTTCAAATTCTTTCATACAAGCAACGAGTGCTTCTACGCTTTCCATGGGAAGAGCATTGTAGAGCGAAGCACGGAATCCGCCTACCGAGCGGTGACCTTTGACGCCTACCATACCTTTAGCAGTGGCAAAATCAAGAAAAGCTTTTTCCTTGTCTTCCATGCCGTCGTTCATCACAAAGCAGACATTCATCAGCGAGCGGTCTTCTTTATTGACAGTACCTTTAAAGAAAGTATTGCGTTCGATTTCGCCGTAAAGCAGTGCAGCTTTTTTCTCGTCGATGCGATGCATCTCTTCCACACCACCCAATTCTTTCAGCCAGCGCAAAGTCTGCAATAGCGCAAAGACAGCAAATACCGGAGGTGTGTTAAACATGCTACCCTTGTCGATATGTGTTTTGTAGTTGAGCATGGTAGGAATCGGACGGTCAACTTTACCCAAAATATCATCACGGATGATAACAAAAGTAACTCCGGCCGGAGCAAGATTTTTCTGTGCACCACCATAAATCAGGACGTATTTGGAAATGTCAACCGGGCGACTTAAAATATCGGACGACATGTCGGCAACCAACGGAACCGGCACATCCAAATCAATTTTGGTTTCCGTACCATAAATGGTGTTGTTGGTTGTAATATGAAAGTAATCAGCATCTTCCGGAATGGTATATCCTTTAGGAATGTAGGTGAAATTTTTGTCTTCCGAAGAAGCAACCACATCCACTTCGCCAAACAGTTTGGCTTCTTTAATGGCTTTTGTTGACCATGCCCCCGTATTTAGGTAAGCGGCTTTTTTGCCGAGCAGATTATAAGGAATCATGGCAAACTGCGTGCTGGCTCCACCTCCGAGGAAAAGAACGGAATATCCTTCGGGGATGTTCAGCAAATCCTTAAAAAGTTGTTGTGCCTCATCCATAACGGCCACAAACTCTTTGCTACGATGCGAAACGGACATTAAAGAAATACCGGTACCGGCGAAGTCGTGAATGGCTTCTGCCGTTTTTTTCAGGGTAACCTCCGGTAGTATGGATGGCCCTGCATAAAAATTATGTTTTTTCATTTTTTATTGTTATTGAGCATTTCTAAAAAGTGTTGCAAAGATATAAGATAAGGTCAAGAAATCAATAGAAATTTTAATTAGAATATTTCTATTTTGCCACAAAAGCAGGAAAAACTTCTTGTTATATCGGGAATGGGAAACGGGATTTGGTTTATGTTAGTCTGAATAGCCTGTCAGTTAGGATGAAACGTTTCCCAAGCTTAACCCTTTGTCCGGAAAGAATGGAAACAGCTCGGTTTTTTTTCCTTCGATGATAAAAAGTTGTTGTTTTCTCCACCCGGAGGTATGGTCTTCTTAATCTTTATTTTCTTGTTGCCATGTATGTTCATTATTATGTATATTTACCGTTTAATCATATTTTTACATAACTGAGTGATGAACAGAGGGCAAATCACAATCCGCATTAAGAGAGTGTACGAAGAGCCGGAAGAAGCAGACGGACGTCGTATTCTTGTTGACCGGTTATGGGCGCGAGGGCTGTCGAAGGAGAAAGCAAATGTAGACCTCTGGGTAAAGGAAATTGCTCCTTCTACAGAACTACGGTGCTGGTATGGACATGACCCTGCCAAGTGGACAGAATTCAAAACCAGGTATTTTGCCGAAATGGAGGCTAACCCTGGAAAAGTTGAGGATATTCTGACGGAAGTTGAGGCGGGGATTGTTACATTTCTTTATAGCGCAAAGGAAGAGCGGCTGAATAATGCTGTTGCTCTGAAAGAATATATTGAGTCAAAAATTTAAGTTACAGCCGACTTTGTACGTAATCCGACGGTGGATTCAGGCGTCATCAAAAACTTAAAAGAGAAGGGGAAAAATGGAAAAGCTAAATGTAAAAGGATTGGCAATCGGCCTTGGCGTCGCATGGTCATTTTGTATGTTGTTTATCGGATGGGCCTCCATATTCGGCTGGTCTGCAAACATCGTTGAAGTAATGTCCTCAGTTTATATTGGGTTTAAGCCAACTTTTCTGGGCGGTATCATTGGCGCCGCATGGGGATTTGTTGACGGTGCAATAGGCGGTCTGATAATTGCCATAATTTATAATGCAGTTGCAAAAAAGAAATAATTTCCGAATTCTATCCGAAAAAGGAAGAATTATGATGAACTGTACTAATGACACATTGAAATTTATGAAACGGTTTATTTATAAACCTATATCGGTGGGCTCCATAATACCTTCTTCGCAAGGGTTGTCAAAGTTAATAACCAGCAGTCTCCTGTTAAACAGGGCTAATGTAGTTGTAGAATTGGGGTCGGGCACAGGTGTATTTACCGAACAAATTATGCAGAGAGTAAAAAAAAATACATCTGTTTTCGTCTTTGAGATAGATCCTTTATTGGCAAAGCTAACACAGAAGCGATGTCCGCATGCTGTTGTAATAAATGATACGGCTCTAAACCTTAAAAAACAGTTGGACAGGTATAATGTAACAAGCGCAGATGTAATCATCTCAAGCCTGCCATTTGCCGGGTTCAATAAAAAATTTCAGAGTAGATTGTTGAAAACCATTATTGATTCTCTTTCTGAAGGTGGCGAGTTTTTAACATTTACCTATGTGTATAACCCATTGCTGCCTGGCGGAAGAAGATTTAAGAAAGTAATCAGCAGTAGTTTTCAGAATTTTAAAATCTCAAAGCCCGTATGGGAAAACTTTCCTCCATCGGTCGTTTATGACTGCATAAAGCAGAACCACGATAATAAGGTAACTCAAAATATTATCGGAAAATAAGAATGTATGCTAAGGGTGAAAGAACCAATATTCTGTTTCAATCCTCGTCAAGTGTCCAGCTGTAAACCAGCGAAGCATCGCCGGTAAAATCTTTTTCGCGGTCGATGTCGGTCTGGCTCTCGAACTCGGGGCCGAAACGTTCAAAGGCGCTGAGGAATCCAAAGTCCTTGTCCGGAATTTCTTCCAGAATTTTCCCGATAAGGGAAATTGATTTTTTGGCAATTATCAGCCAGGGGATACCGGTTGTTCCTACAATATCGGTTATAATTCCCAAAGCATCACCACCAACTCCGTTTTTGATGTCGTTGAGTATTTCGCCCAGATCACGCGTAGCTTTACGGCTGTGTCGCAAATAGAACTGAACATTGATTTCACGGTCTTTGGGCATTTCACGGCTCAGCACAAAAAGCCCTTCGGAGCCTTGCTGGTCGGTGTCAAACTGATACTCATTGTTGTGGCGGCTGGTGAGCAGGAAAGGTTCCTGAGGAAGTGTGGCCACAATCATTTTGTCTTTTTCGGTAGGATGGTCGGCAACTACCACAAAATAGAGATGCCATCTTTTGCGGGGACGATAAATTTTCACTTCATCAATTTCCAAAAGTACTTTTGCCATAATTTTAAGTTTTAATGGGTTGGCTATAAAATTACTATAATTCTGTGTAATGATTAAGTTTTTCTGGGTTTTTTGTTAAAAATTCAAAATATTTCGTTATTTCGCAGCCAATTTCCCGGGAAAAGGACTTTTTTTTAAAAAATCTTTCTATCATTGTAAACCAGAAAAAGGATAGCATGAAAGATAAAGTAGTTGTCATCACCGGAGCCAGTTCGGGCATTGGAAAAGCGCTTGCATTTGCATTTGCACGGCATGGTTCGTCTGTATTTCTGGGCGCTCGCAGCAGCGATAAATTGAAAGAGATTGTCTCAGAAATTGAAGCCGATGGCGGGAAAGCCGCTTTTTTCCCCATGGATGTTGTCCTTGAAAATGAGTGTAAGAATTTTATTTTGAACGCAAAAGAAACCTTCGGAAAAATAGATGTGCTGATAAATAATGCCGGCATTTCTATGCGGGCGCTGTTTAATGATACAACACCCGGTGTGTTGAAGCGTGTTATGGATGTGAATTTCTGGGGAACGGTCTATTGCACGAAATATGCGTTACCGTTTTTGTTAGAGACAAAGGGCTCTGTGGTAGCTGTTTCTTCGGTGGCCGGCATTAAAGGACTGCCCGGAAGAACAGGCTATTCGGCTTCGAAATTTGCCATTCACGGGTTTATGGAAAGCCTGCGTATCGAAAATATGAAAACAGGACTGCATGTGTTGATGGCATATCCCGGCTTTACCGCTTCCAACATACGTAACACCGCTTTGGTTGCCGATGGCTCCGAACAGGGAAAATCGCCTTTGGAAGAGGGGAAAATTATGTCGGCAGAAGAGGTGGCCGCGCGTATTTATCAATCAGTAAAAAAACGAAAAACATCTATGGTGCTGACAACACAGGGGAAACTGACAGTCTTTCTGAGTAAGTTTTTCTCCGGGTTTCTTGATAAACTGGTCTATCATCACATGGCCAAAGAGCCGGATTCCCCTTTTAAATAGGAAATAATTTATAACAGAATAAGAATCAATAAAATAAACGAAAAAGATGATTGGCTTATATGAAATAATTCCAAAAAAAGGTCTTGGGGATCTGAAGTTTGGTATGGATATGGAAAAAGTGGTTTCTGCGCTGGGTGAGCCGGAAGAGGTGGATAATTTTGAGGGAGATGAAGAACTTAATGCCGTGCTTTTACATTACCAGGATAAAGGGTTTTCTGTCTTCTTTGAAGGGGTAACCCGGCAGGTAGTGGCCGGAATAGAAACTAATTATTCCGATGCTACGCTCTTCGGCGAAAAGGTTATCGGTATGACAGAAGAGCAGACCATAGACCTGATGACGCGCAATGGCATTCCCGATTTCGATAAGGAAACAGAAGCGGGCGAAACACGGCTCTCCTTTGAAGAGATCATGGTTGATTTCTATTTGCGTGATGGCAAAGTGGCATTTGTCAACTGGGATGTCATTGTTGATGAAGAAGGCAACATGACAGATTTTTAATTCCGGATTTTCCCGGATATTTTTGTATTTAATATATTTATAATCAGTGTGTAATGAATCTTTGTATTTGTTGCTGAAAGTGTATATTGTTTGCCCGGAAGGGCTAAAAACCGTATTTTTGCCGGATAATGCATTTCAAACTCACATCTGAATACAAGCCTACCGGCGACCAGCCGGAAGCTATTGCACAGCTCGTGGATGGCCTGCGGCGGGGCGATGAGGCACAGGTGTTGCTCGGCGTAACCGGCTCGGGAAAGACGTTTACCATCGCCAATATGTTGGCGCAGGTGAACCGTCCCGCTCTGGTGCTAAGCCACAACAAAACGCTGGCAGCACAGCTTTATGGCGAGTTTAAACAGTTCTTTCCTGAAAACAGAGTCGAATATTTTGTTTCGTATTATGATTATTATCAGCCGGAAGCCTATCTTCCGGTTACCAACACTTACATCGAAAAGGACCTTTCCATAAATGAAGAGATTGAGAAACTGCGGCTGAGTACTACCTCCGCACTGCTCTCGGGCAGGCGGGATGTGATTGTGGTAAGTTCTGTTTCCTGCATTTACGGCATTGGAAATCCGGAAGATTTTACCAGCAATGTGGTGGTTTTGCAAAAAGGACAGGCTCTGAGCCGTCAGAAGTTGCTGAACGATTTGGTAAATGCGCTTTATTCGCGTACGCAGATGGAACTTGGTCGGGGAAATTTCCGTGTGAAGGGCGACACGGTTGATGTGTATCCAGCTTATGCGGATGATGCTTTTCGCATTATTTTCTGGGGCAACGAAATTGAAACACTGGAGTCCATCGACCCCATTTCAGGGAAACGCATCAACAGCATGGATACTATCACCATCTATCCGGCCAATATTTTTGTTACCACAAAAGATAAGATGACTTCTGCCATTATGGATATTCAAATGGATATGCAAAAGCAGGTGGATTATTTTCATGAAATCGGGAAACATCAGGAAGCTAAGCGGCTGGAAGATCGTGTGAGTTATGATGTGGAAATGCTGCGCGAACTTGGATATTGTTCCGGAATTGAAAACTATTCCCGCTATTTTGATGGCCGTAGTTCCGGCTCGCGTCCTTTTTGTCTGCTCGACTATTTTCCGGAGGATTACATTACGGTTATCGACGAAAGCCATGTTACCATTTCGCAGGTCAGGGCTATGTATGGCGGCGACCGTTCGCGGAAGCAAAATCTCGTAGAGTATGGTTTTCGCCTGCCTTCGGCCATGGATAACAGGCCATTGAAATTTGATGAGTTTGAGCAACTATCAGGACAAACCATTTATGTCAGTGCCACCCCGGCCGATTATGAGCTGCAAAAGGCGGAAGGAGTGGTGGTGGAACAGATTATCCGGCCTACGGGTCTGCTGGAACCAAAGATTGAAGTACGTCCCAGCCTGAATCAGATCGATGATCTGTTAGACGAGGTTGACCATACTATAAAAGCCGGTCAGCGTGTGTTGGTAACCACACTCACCAAAAGAATGGCCGAAGAGCTGACCAAATATCTCATGGATCTCAACATAAAATCCCGCTATATTCATTCGGACGTGGATACACTTGACCGCATCGAGATTATGCGTGATTTGCGGCTCGGAAATATTGATGTATTGGTAGGAGTGAACCTTCTGCGCGAAGGGCTGGATTTGCCGGAAGTATCACTGGTGGCCATTTTGGATGCGGACAAAGAGGGCTTTTTGCGTTCGGAACGGTCGCTAACGCAAACATCTGGCCGCGCGGCCCGGAACTTAGACAGCAGAGTGATTTTTTATGCGGACAAGATGACCGGCTCCATGCAGCGAACCATAGAAGAGACGAACCGCAAACGCGAAAAACAAATGGCTTATAATGTCAAACACGGCATTACTCCAACGCAGATTATCAAGTCGATAGATGCTATTATGGGACAAACTGTTGTGGCTGATTCAAGAAAAGAGCACGAGAAGGCGTATGTGGAAAAAGAAGCCGGCATTGCCGCCGACCCGGTGGTGCAATATATGAACCGGCAGGCCATTCAGGAAGCTATTGAAAAGACAAAGAAGGAGATGCAGAAGGCTGCCAAACAACTGGATTTTATTGAGGCGGCACATCTGAGGGATGAAATGAAAGGGCTGGAGAAACTTTTAGAGGAGAAGAAATAAATAATGCCCATAGTTTTTTCTCTGTTAGCCGGATGCAAAACGATTTTAGGGTGAAAAACATTTAACGTATATCAACTTGGACTTATGAAACACGATATTATCCCCACAAGCAGAAAAGCGTTGCAAATAAATTTAGATACGGACTTCTATGGGAGTTTTGCCGAGATTGGCGGCGGACAGGAGGTGGCGCGGCAGTTTTTTATGTCTGGCGGGGCTTCGGGAACCATTGCCAAAACTATTTCGGCTTACGACAAACGTTTTAGCGACGCTAATTACAATGATAATAATGCAGGACGTTATGTTTCGGAAGAGCGGTTGCTGAAAATGTTACGCCACGAATACCATGAGGTAGTAAAACTGCTGGTGGAAAAGCGGCCGGAGAGTAGCTTTTTCGCTTTTGCCGATACGGTGGAAGTGTTGAATTTTGCCAAGACAAATTATGCCCACGGCTGGATGGGCGTGAAGTTTCAATTACATTCCGGCGCCAAATCCAATACCGTTGTGCTGCATGTTAAACTTTTGGAAAACGATGGCCTGTTGCAGCAGGCTACCCTGGGTACGTTGGGAGTCAATCTGTTGTATGCCTGTAAATATTTTCACAACGACTCTTCGCGATTTCTGATTTCGCTCATGGATAATCTTTCGCCGGACAGGTTCCGCATTACTGCGCTCCGCATGTCCGGCCAGGATCTGGATTATGTGGATAATCGCCTGCTGGCTGTACAGCTGGTGAAAAACGGCATGGCTCATGCTATGATGTTCGACAAGCACGGTAATGTTCAGCAACCTTCTGAGATGCTTTACAAGAAAAATGTGCTGGCCTTTCGCGGTGCTTTCAGGCCCATAACTTACGTTGCGAGAGATATTTTGCGGAAAAGTATAGAGCTTTTCCAAAAGGATGAAGATTACGAGTTGAAAAATACACTATCCTTTTGTGAAATATCTCTGAACAACCTGCTTTCAAAAGGAGAAGCAGACGACCGCGATTTTCTGGAGCGGGTCAACATGTTGAATGACATTGGCCAAAATGTGATGATCTCCGATTTTAAGGAATATTATAAACTGGTGGATTTTTTCTCACAGTTTAAGATTAAAAATCTGCGTATTGTTATGGGGGTGCCTACGCTGGAAAAGGTGATGGACAAGCGTTATTACGAAAATCTGAAAGGCGGCATCCTGCAGGCGATGGGGATGCTCTTTCCACGAAATATGAAACTTTACATCTATCCTACGCTGAAAACAGATGGGAAAGAAAAGCAAATGGTAGATTCAAAAAATATTGAAATAGAGGAAGATATCCGGCTTCTTTATGATTATCTGATTCAAGACCGCTTTATCCTTGACCTGAAAAGTGAACTGTCGGAGCAGATGTTTGTAAAATCGCGGGAAGTGCTAAAAATGATTCAGGATGGAAATTCCGTATGGGAACGTTATGTGCCCATGGTCGTGGCCCGGACCATTAAGGAAAAGAAACTGTTTTTAAAATAGACGTCTTGGGGTTCTTAAGAAAACGTCCTATATTTTCAGTGGCTTTTAAGAAATTGGCGTTTTCATAGAGCTACTACTTAAAAACTTTTGAAAATCCTGGCCTGTGAAACGCCCGGAGCTTTCACGTCAATATCCAAAAAGTAGCCGAAAGGAGTCTGCTCACATTCGTAACCGGCATTTTTCATGCGGGCTTCGGCTTTGTCGAAAAGCTCTTTGGTGAAATGCGGTTCGGCTTTACTTTCCGACAAATGGGCAAAAGAATGTAGGACAACCTTACGCGTATTATTTTTCTTAGCGCCCCATTTCAAATTCTTTATTAGCTTGGTTTCCACCGGTTTCATATTTTGCTCATCGGCTTCCTCCGTTTGAATAAAAGCCACGAGACTATCTTCAAAAACAGCGCCTTCATTTATTTCGGGGAAATCTTCTAATGTTTTGCTTACCGGCTGACAGGCAAATCGTTCACAGTAAATCATCAATAATTTCATGGTTAAATAATTTTGACAAAGATAAAAAATTTCGGAGCGTATTCTTCTTCAAGAGCATATTGATACGTCAGAGTGCTTCGTTTTTATTATTTGTCTGAGCGAGCACATTAAACCGGATCAGGGGAAACTTTACAAGGTTTTTTCCACCTTTCAGGTCGAAAAAATTACCGTATTTTTGTGAAACAAACAAGAGTACGATATGGCCATTCCGTTAGCAGAACAATTGCGTCCTCACACGTTGGACGCGTTCATGGGGCAGGAAAAACTGGTGGGCAAAGAGGGCATTTTGCGCAAAGTGATTGAGTCGGGGAATATTCCTTCGATGATTCTCTGGGGCCCGCCTGGGGTGGGGAAAACTACGCTGGCACACATCATTGCCGAGCAGCATGGTCTGACGTTCTACACGCTGAATGCAGTAAGTGCCGGAGTGAAAGATGTGCGAAAGGTCATTGAGTCGGCTTCACAGTACGCCGGCAGTGTCATCCTGTTTATTGATGAAATTCATCGTTTTAGCAAATCACAACAAGATTCGTTGTTGAGCGCTGTAGAAAAAGGCGTTATCACACTCATCGGCGCGACCACGGAAAATCCTTCATTTGAGGTGATTTCGCCGCTTTTATCACGATGCCAGGTGTATGTTTTGAAACCGTTGGAAGAAAAACATTTGAAAATACTCGCTGACAAAGCGGTGAAGCTATTGTCGGAACAAAACGGAATACCTGTCGAAATAGAGGAGACGGAAGCTTTGCTGCGTATTTCCGGTGGTGATGCCCGTAAACTTTACAACGCACTGGAACTTTTTGTACAGCAGGAAAAGAGAAATAGCCAACGGCTGGTTATTACCGATGAAAATATCAGCCGGACGATTCAGGAGAATATTGTCCTTTACGACAAGCTGGGGGAGATGCATTACGATATTATTTCGGCTTTTATCAAATCGTTGCGGGGCAGCGATCCCAACGCTGCGGTGTATTGGCTGGCGCGCATGGTAGAAGCCGGCGAGGATCCCAAATTTATTGCCAGGCGCATGCTGATTCTTGCCTCGGAAGATATCGGCAATTCCAATCCTAATGCGCTCTTGCTCGCCAATACCTGTTTTGATGCGGTGAGTAAAATCGGTTGGCCCGAAAGCCGGATTATCCTTTCGCAAACAGCCATTTATCTGGCCTCTTCGCCCAAAAGCAACGCTGCTTATGCGGCCATTAATAAAGCACAGATGCTGGTGAAGAAAACCGGAAATCTTCCGGTGCCGCTACATTTGCGCAATGCTCCTACGGGCCTTATGAAAGAGATGGATTATGGTAAAAATTACCGGTATGCTCACGATTATGAAGGCAATTTTGTGGATTTGGAATTCCTTCCTGAAAAAATCAGCGGGAGTACACTTTTTGAACCCGGCAACAATCCGCGGGAACAGGAGATGCGTAAATCATTGAAAAACAAGTGGAAAAACAAGTACCGTTATTAACCTGAATTCGACATAAGCTTTGCTCACAGTTTCAGATAATTAGTTCATAGACGACTCAAATTTATGAAGTACTATCGGGATAATTCGAGTAAATTTGAGGAAGTATATGGGCTAATTATCGAAATTTACTAGTCGGAAAGCCAATAGCACACCATCTTCGCACTAAAAATCACTTGATACGCTATAACTTCATGATTTTTAGCAACAAATCTGATATGCTATTGGCTTTCTGTGAGATAAATCTTATATCGAACTCAGGTTATTAATCTTTGGCGGGAACTATTTTGTATCTTTTTAAAACCGGCACAACTTTGCTGGAGTTCAGCGTGAAAGTGTATTTTAAGAGCCTGTCGGAAACGAGGTCGCGCAGGCGGTTGCGGTGAGCGGATTTGTCAATGTATCCCAAAAGATCATCCTTGGCCATATCCCACTGATCCAGCGCCATTTTAGCAGAATCGCAATCGGTGGTAAACCCATATTGGTCGATGAGAATTTCTGACAGCGCGCCGGCAAAAAGGCTGTCCTCCATGTTGACTCTGTTTTTCCAGCCGGCACACAAAACGATAACATTTTTGTCCTGTCTGTTGAGCCAATCTGCCAGTGCATTCAGGTTGACAAAACTTCCAATGGCAATTTCAGATGCCGAAGAAGCCATTTTGATGGCTTTTGTCCCGTTGGTAGTGGAATAAACAATTTCTTTCCCTTTAAATATCTTGTGAAAAAATGAGGTGGCCGAATTATCCAAATGGGCAAATTTCACCTTACTGCCGCCGCGTTCTGCTGCTACGATATATCCCAGTCTTCCGAGAAAACGAGCATGGCGGATACGTTTTACGGGAATAATGGCTTTTACGCCGTAATCCAGTGCGGCACAAATGGAAGTGGTGGCACGGAAAACATCCGTTACCACTACAACATAAGGCTTCCTCGTTGAAATATTAGAAAACAACCGTGGGGCAAGAACTACTTCTATAGTTTTTTTCGGCGACATAAAAACAGCAGCCTATGCCTTATAAAAAGGCGGCCGGGTTACCACGGCTTTTAATTGTTTGTTGCGTACTTTAATATAAATTTCAGAACCCTCCTTCCAGAAAGGTTTATCGATGTAAGCCATGCCAATACCTTTGTGTAACATGATTGACATGGTTCCTGAAGTGATATGTCCGATGACATTACCGTCTGCGTCAACTACCTCATATCCATGGCGCGGAATTCCTTTGTCAACCATAACAAATCCTTTTAGACGGCGGGGAACGCCATTGGCTTTCTGGTTTTCAAACAACGGGCGGTCGATAAAATTGTTACCATCGGTGAACCTGGTAATCCATCCCAGGCCGGCAGCAATGGGGGAGGTGGTATCATCAATATCGTTACCATAAAGGCAAAAACCGGCTTCGAGGCGCAGGGTGTCGCGCGCTCCGAGGCCAATGGGTTTTATACCGAATTCTTCGCCGGCTTCCAAAACAGCTTTGTAAGTATTTTCAGCTTTGTCGTTGGGCATGTAGATTTCGCAGCCACCGGAACCGGTGTAGCCTGTGGTGGAGAAGAGAATGTCTGGGACACCGGCAAATTCAATCACCTTAAAAGTGTAATATTCCATGTCTTCCACATTTGCATCTGTCAGTTTCTGCATGGCTTTCAATGCCAGCGGACCCTGAACGGCCAGTTGCGAAACTTTATCGGAAACATTGGTGAGTCGGGCTCTGACATCATTATGACTGTTGATGTGTGCCCAGTCCTTGTCGATATTGGCAGCATTCACTACCAGCAAATATTTTTCGGCATTGAAACGGTAAACAAGCAAATCGTCCACAATGCCGCCTTTTCCGTTGGGCAGGCAGCTGTACTGTATTTTTCCATCTGTTAGTGCGGCAACGTCGTTTGTTGTAACTTTTTGAACCAGTTCAAAAGCGTGTGGCCCTTTCACCCAAAATTCTCCCATGTGCGATACGTCAAAGACTCCAAGTTTGGTACGAACGGTTGTGTGCTCAATGCTTATTCCTTCAAACTGCACCGGCATATCCCAACCGGCAAATTCCACCATTTTCGCCCCCATTTGGCGATGCATGGCGTTTATTGCTGTTTTTCTCATTTTTTGGTAGCATATAAATTGGAGTGCAAAGGTAATAATTTCCAATTGAAAATAAAATGATTAGATGCTGGTTAATAACGGGTTGATTTTAACAATTGATGACCGATAGCACAATGTAAACATTGCTTGTTTTTGCAGTAAAATGTTTTCAATTGAATGAGTGCCTGTGATTGCATGGCATTCTCCGGTTTTACCTCTAACATACTGAAGTTACGTGTAATATAATTTTTCTCAGGTGGTAGAGATGTGAGCCAGTTCACTGCTTTTTCGCAGAGATGCTGTCGGTTGGTACGTTTCCCGTAAACAAAAACGAAGGGAATAATAGTATTGATAAGAATGAGATGAAGCGACGGTTTCCCCATCTTTTTCGGTTTGGATGTGCCGGGCGTGCCAAAACGGAAATGTGTCAGCCAGTATCCGGATGCTTCGGTTTGTAAGAGGCTAATGACATCTGTAAGCTTTTCTGCCTCAAGAATTTTCTGCAAGAGAGCTGTAGAGCGGCAAAAAAGATGGGCAAATTGAGCTATACGGATGGTTGGAAAATTTTGGGGATGCATCCTCATAAATTTCCACGCTTCGGGTTGCATGGCTTTAAGACTGTATTTCAGCGAAAGAAACTGATATTCGGCCTTTAACTGTTTGGGGTATTCATCACGGAAGTTCTCCTGTAGCATGCCGGCCTGTCCAAAAAGCAGCGCTTCGAGTTGCGGCAAATGGTATTTGTGTTTGGCAAGTACGGAAAAAGGCAGTGAAAGGGCAAGCTGTTCGAAGGCTTCCGAATTGGTTTTAAATCCGTAGCTGCGGAGTAGTTTCCGGTAAAATATTTCTCTGAAATCGTTTTTGCTCTCGTGTAGCATTTGTTCAATTTCTTTCGCTTTTTGTTCAAGGCGTTCGATGGATAGCCGGTGCAGCCAGCTGAGAATTTCAAAATGGCCTGCTTTCACGATGTCGTCCTGACAGGGAATCCATTGTTTTGAAAGAAGGAATCCCCGGTATTTTTCATACAACTTTTCATTGAATTTATTTTTCAGCACCAGTGTGGGAATGAGTTCTCCGTTTTTCCGGCGGACAGGCCGATCATTTTCATAAGCTACATGCAAGATGATGTTGTCGTAGTGCGGGTCGTTTTGATGTCCGTGGCGATACCAGTCGGAAGATTTTGTGTGTATCTCAATATTTCCGGCCCACAGCGTGTCGTCAATTTTGATGTTGCCGTTGAAGAAATCAGGGCCACCGTCGTAATTTTGTTGACCGGGATGTCGAATGTATATTTTTTCTTTCTTGCTGCCTGTCAGTGTTTTCCCAGGCATGTGATATTTCCACAGGTAATATAGAAAATCTTCATTCATAAATTATGAGCTTAGGGCTTTTGGCCTCACAAGGTAAGAAATTTTGTGATAGTTGGGAAAAAAATTGTCATTCAGTTGTCAGGTAATGGTCAAACAATGGTCATTCACTTCGCTGTCAAACAGTCGTCAAACGATGGTCAAATAATTGTTGAATTAATGTCCGGAAAATTCGTCTCTGTTTCGCAACTTCTCTTCGTCACCTTTTCGCAACTTCGCAATTTCTCTTCGTCTCTCTTTTGCGGCAGGGATGAAAGCGGATAGCCCGGAGGGGGCAACACTATTTGAAGCTTGGCGGGACAAAAGCGACAAGGGAGCTCTTTGTTACGCTTAGCTGAAAAGTGTTGCTACCGAGGACTATGAGCGGACAGCCCGTGTAGGCTTGTGGGGAGGCCGCCCAGATTGGTATAAGGGTTAAAACCGATACTGGAGAAATATCAGTAATAAAGAGTTATTATAAGTATCGGACATATAGATATTAAGCGATCTTTTTGTAAAGTTTTCGAAAACGCTGTTACTATTTTTCACCGGAATATTTGCAGTAGTGCGTGAAAATAATTACTTTTGTAGCGTAGCATATTTTGGGCAAATGGCAAATGAGAAAGTTTTAATTTCCGGTATTGAATACAAAGTCAGGAAATTAATTGAGAATTATCGCTTGCTGTCGGCCGAAAATAAGCAGCTTAAAAATGAAGTGGATGCTACGAAAGAGAAATTGGCAGCACTTCAGGAATTGTTGAACAAAAAAAATAATGAATTTTTAAAATTAACTTTGGCAAATGCCTTTGGAAATAAATTCGGTGTTGAGAAAGGAATTCAGATAATTGATGAGTTGTTGGAAGATATAGACCGGAGCATTGATGTAATTAGTAAATAAGTTAAATATTTTGCAGGATAAAGTATTAAATATCAAGGTGATTATTGCCGGAAGGCCTTACAAGATGAGTGTGCCGCGTGAGCAGGAGGAGATAGTCAGAAAAGCAGCCGGCTATGTGGAGGATACTATAAACAGGTTTGCTCATTCATATGAATATCAGGACCAGCAGGATTTGCTGGCAATGATTGCACTGCAAAATGCCGTAGGAATATTGCAGTTAGAACAGAAAAAGGACTTTCGGGAGAAAGAAATGGAGTTGAAACTGAAAGAGATAGATGAAGTCCTGAGTAGTCAGTTATCGGTAGAATAACGTTCTTAGTTTAAGATTTACCCGTATAATCTAATGTTTGTAAACTCAACACTACAAATTTTAGGGATAAGCTTAGCGGATTGTAGAACAGGCCTGTTTACCTTCGTGGGATTTGCCTTTGGCAGACACTGGACGTTCAAAAATCACGGCGACCCTATTCATGTTTTTCCGGAGTTTACTTTAGCTCCATGATTATGCGGGTTTTTTTATTTTCAGGTGTTTGCCACACAAACTAAATGCTTATGGAAAACATTATAATGTACACAATGCTTGTTTTGGCAGGCATTGGTGTGGGTGTGGCTTTAACATACTATCTTCTCAGGAATGCATTACTGAAGAAAAGTCATGCTATCCTCGAAGAGGCCAAGGAAAAAGCGGAAGTGGTGAAGAAAGAAAAAATTCTTCAGGCCAAAGAGAAATTTCTGCAACTGAAAAGCGAACATCAAAAGCTGGTTGATGAGAAAAACAGAAATATCCAGAAATCTGAAAACCGTATTCGTCAAAAAGAGGTTACTCTGAACCAAAAACTTCAGGAGACACAACGAAAAAATAATGAACTAATTACCCTGAGGGCTAATTTGAATGCACAATTAGAAATTCTTAATAAAAAGCAGGCAGAACTTGATAAAATTCATGCCGGCCAGGTGAAACAGTTAGAGAATATTAGTAAACTTTCTGCCAATGAGGCGAGAGAACAATTGATTGAGTCTCTGAAAGGAGAGGCTAAAATGGAGGCTATGATGATGATTCGCGAAATCACGGAAGAAGCCCGGCTGACTGCTGACCGTACCGCAAAAAAAATTGTGATTGAAACCATCCAGCGAACGGCTTCAGAGCATGCCATCGAAAACACGGTAACGGTATTTAATATTGATAGTGAAGATATTAAAGGCCGTATTATTGGTCGCGAAGGACGTAATATCCGTGCACTGGAATCCCTCACCGGCATTGAGATTATTATCGACGATACCCCGGATGCCATCCTGCTTTCGGGTTTTGACCCCATACGTCGCGAGATTGCCCGCCTGTCGCTGCAAAAACTGGTAACCGATGGTCGTATTCATCCTGCCCGTATCGAAGAGGTGGTTACGAAAACGAAAAAAGAGGTAGAGCAGGAGATACTGGAAATAGGAAAGCGCACGGTCATCGACCTCGGTATTCACAACATGCATCACGAGTTGATTCGTTTGGTTGGGCGCATGCGTTATCGTTCGTCCTATGGCCAGAACCTGCTGTCGCACTCCATCGAAGTGGCCAAACTGAGTGCCACCATGGCTGCCGAACTGGGGCTGAATCCCAAAATAGCCAAACGCGCAGGCCTGCTGCACGACATTGGTAAAATTGCCGAGAACGAAGCCGAGTTGCCACATGCTTTGTTGGGTCTGAAATTGTCTGAGAAATATAAAGAACATTCGGATGTGTGTAATGCCGTCGGAGCGCATCACGATGAGATAGAGATGGAAACGCTTATTGCGCCTATTGTTCAGGTGTGTGATGCTATTTCAGGTTCCCGTCCCGGTGCGCGCCGCGAAGTGGTGGAGGCCTATATCCAGCGGCTGAAAAAATTAGAGGAGATTGCACTGAGCTATCCGGGAGTGGTGAAAACCTATGCTATTCAGGCCGGTCGTGAGTTACGCGTCATTGTTGGTGCTGATAAAATTTCGGATGCGCAGGCCGACAGCCTCTCCTATGATCTTTCCAAAAAAATTCAGGAGGAGATGACTTATCCCGGTCAGATAAAAATTACGGTTATCAGGGAGACAAGAGCCATCAATTACGCGAAGTAAATGTTGGTTTGGTGGTGTTATTTTAGGAATTCACTTTTTTCCCCCAATCGTTCAATTCTGAGCCATCTTCGGGAAAGCCGGCGTGGGCGCATGGCGTGAGAATACAATGAATCAGAAAGGGTTATGCTGTGCTCTCTCCGATTATCTGAAAATAATATCCTCTATTACTTTTTTACCGACTTTGTTGTTGAGTTTTTTTATTATCTCCGAACGTTGCATCATCAGCTCCTGGCGCAAAACGGATGAATCAAGTTGTACAAACAGTTTTTTGGCTTTTACACGCAGATTTTGTGTGTGCGCAGCATACACTCCTCCCACAACTTCTTCCCACGAATCAATAAGCGTTGTTTCCAGCAGCTTGTCGTTGATACCGTATGCCCGGATAAGCTGTTCGATTGCCTCTTTCAGGCTGTATTGGTTGTTGCGTTTCATCATGCCTGCTCCCTGAGAGTTCCGTTTTCCACAAAGAAAATTTTGTGCTCTATTTTTATCTTTTCAAAGATGCTGCTAATTCTTGATGGTTGGGTATCGGTGATGAAAACCTGTCCGAAATTTTCCTGGCTTACCAGATCCACAATCTGTGCTACCCGTTTATCATCTAATTTGTCAAAAATATCATCGAAAAGTAAAATAGGTTTAAAACCTTTTTTCAGCCGCATGTACTCAAACTGTGCCAGTTTTATGGCTATCACAAAAGATTTCTGTTGTCCCTGCGAGCCGAATTTTTTTACCGGAAAACCGTTCATTTTCAGGATAAGGTCATCTTTGTGAATCCCGCTGCCGGTATATCGCAGCGCACGATCGCGCCGGACGGAATCCTTTAACAACTCGTCAAAATTTTTCTCTTCAAGTTGAGAGTTGTAGTTAATTTCCACCTGTTCGTTTCCTCGCGACAGATAGCGGTAATAGCGTTCAAACAGCGGATTAAATTCTTCAAGAAACTGTTTGCGTTTTTGAAACAGGGCTTCTCCCGGTTTTACCAGCTTTTCATCCCAGACGGAAAGCGAAAGCGCATCAAAGAAGTGTTGCTCGGCAAACTGTTTCAACAAAACATTGCGCTGCTGAAGGGCTTTGTTATAATCCAGCAAGTCGGTGAGATAGAATTTGTCGAATTGAGAAATAACGCCATCAATGTATTTTCGCCTCAGCTCGCTGCCATCGTTAATCAGGTCGCGGTCGTAAGGCGAAATCATAACCAGCGGAATTTTACCGATATGATCCGAAAAACGTTCGTAACCTTTTTTGTTAAAGCGGAACTGTTTTTTCCGGTTGCGTTTCTGAATGCAACTCACCTGATCCTCGGTGGACTGCTGGTTTTTGTAATAACCGTGCAGGGCAAAAAAGTCATGCTGATGCAGAATATTCTGTGAATCAACGGAATTAAAGTAGCTTTTAGTGAACGAGAGATAGTAAATGGCATCCAAAACATTTGTTTTCCCCGCTCCATTGTCGCCCACGAGGCAGTTTATCTTTTCGTTAAAATCAAAATCCGCTTCCTCGTAGTTCTTAAATCGTGTTAACGTAAGTCGTGACAAATACATAAGCTGCGTCTTTTTGCGAATTTAAAAGTACAAAATTAACAACCTTTCCGATTGTGCGGAGAGAAGGGAAAAATATTCTTATTCACCACAAAGGACACGAGGGGTTTCACAAAGGTTACTAAGGGATTTTCGTAGTTGCTTTTTTATTCGTGAAACTCAAATTTTAAAAGCGAAGCGCATTAAAATTTGTAAGTTGAACGAATCCCGATAGCGGAGCGTATCGGGATAAATGAGTAAATACTCCGCTCCTTGGGGCGAAACATATTTTTTTAGGTTGATACCCCGTCCGCTTGCGGCGGGGAGGTTTCATTTTTCGTCGGTTCCAGCGTGCCGTCCTCTGAGGTTTTCGGTAATTTCCCGGTA
>CAZRAW010000002.1:17450-49414 GCA_964598065.1 uncultured Lentimicrobiaceae bacterium | reverse complement strand
CATAAAAAAAACGTCCATGAATTTTGTTTCATAAAAAAAACCTATTTCCTTATAAAATAAGGAATTATTAACAATTCCCAATATTTGAAAACCGTAGGTTTTGTTATTTTTGTGGTGTAGAAAAGATTAAGCGAAATTAAAAAAAATGGGTTATATAAAATTTGATAAGAAGCAGCTTGTCAACCTGAATTATTCGCTCAGCAGAGAGAAGTTGCGCACCAACCGGGCCGGCAGCTATGCCAGCTCCAGTATCATCAATTGCAACACACGAAGCTATCACGGACTTTTGGTGGTTCCACAGCCTCTGATTGACGACAACAACCACGTTTTGTTGTCTGGCGTGGATGAAACCCTGCTATCCAATGATTTTGAGTTTCATCTGGGTTCGCGCATGTACGAAGGAGGCGTCATGGAACCCAAAGGACACAAATATCTGCGGGATTATGATATGGACCCCATTCCTCGTTTGGTTTTCCGGCTTGGAGGTATTGTGTTGGTTAAAGAGCTTATTTTTACGCAAAAAGAAGACCGTATTCTCATTAAATATACTCTCGAAGAAAGTGTCGGGAAAGTAAAATTCAGCCTGCGACCTTTTCTTGCTTTCCGCAGTGTTCATACGCTCGGCAAAGCCAATACTTATGTGAATACTCATTTTAAGCCAATTAAAGACGGTGCCAGTTGGCAGATGTATCAGGGCTACTCGTCGGTTTATATGCAGTTCTCGAAAAAGACTGAGTATATACATGTCCCTGACTGGTATTACAATGTGCAATATATTCGTGAAAAGGAGCGTGGCTATGCTTTTCTCGAAGACCTTTACTCCCCCGGGTATTTTGAAACTGAATTGAAAAAAGGCGAAAGTATTGTTATATCTGCAGGCCTTGAAGAAAAAACACCCACCAATTTTAAGCGACATTTTACCGCTGAAATAAAAAAACGTGTCCCCCGTAGCAATTTTGAAAACAGTCTGCAAAATGCTGCCGAAGAGTTTATTATCCATACTAATAATCACACGGAAGTGATTGCCGGCTATCCATGGTTTGGTCGCTGGGGCCGCGATACATTTGTTGCCCTGCCGGGACTTACGCTGACAAAAGGGGATAAAAAGACTTTTCATGCCGTGGTAAAAACCATGCTAGGTGAGCTGAAAAACGGACTTTTCCCCAATCTCGGACACGGGGCTGATGCCAGCTTCAATTCGGTGGATACTTCTTTGTGGTTTTTCTGGGCATTAAATCAATATGTGTTAATCACGGGAAAGACAGCCGGGCTATGGGTTTCTTACGGCAAGGCCATGGAAAGTATTCTGAACAATTACAGGAAAGGAACACTGCATCAGATTCGAATGCACGACAACGGACTTATCTGGGCCGGCGAAACCGGTAAGGCCGTTACCTGGATGGATGCTATTGTTGAAGGAAAACCGGTAACCGCCCGTACAGGTTTTGCAGTGGAAATAAACGCATTATGGTACGAAGCTATTCGCTTTGCTCTGCAACTTGCCGAAGAAGCCGAGGACCAGCGTTTTGTGAATCGATGGAAAAAATGGCCTGAAATCATCAGGAAATCGTTTACAGTTATGTTTTGGGATGAAGAGAAAGGTTACCTCGCCGATTATGCCACTTACGAGCACAAAGATTTTACTATCCGGCCAAACATGGTTATCGCTGCATCGCTGCCTTTTTCTCCGCTTAACCTCGATATGAAAATTGCCGTGCTCAGAAAAGCCAAAAGTGAACTGCTGACGCCAAGGGGTCTGCGCTCGCTCTCTCCGCGTTTTGTCGAATATAAAGGAAAATATCGCGGCAACCAGGAGGAACGCGACCTTGCTTATCATCAGGGAACGGCCTGGCCATGGCTTTTGGGACCGTTTGCAGAAGCCTGGTTGAGTATCTATGGCAAAAAAGGAAAACCATTTATTCGTGACCTGTACGAGGGTTTTGAGGCGGTTATAACAGAAGCCGGTGTGGGGACGATTTCCGAGATTTACGATGGTGACCCGTCTCACGAAGCCGGTGGAGCTATTTCACAAGCCTGGAGTGTGGCAGAGTTGCTGCGGATAAAATGGATGCTTGATGGCAAAGAATAAATAAAATGAAAAGATTTTTGAAAAATAAACCAGAAAAGAAGCTATGAGAGTATTGATGTTCGGTTGGGAATTTCCGCCTCATATCACAGGGGGCTTAGGGACAGCCTGTTACGGCCTTACTAAAGGGCTGAGTAAGCACGATACGGAAATTATCTTTGTTGTTCCCAAAGCTTATGGCGATGAAGACCAGCAGGTTGCTTCCATCCGTAATGCCAGTGGCATTCCCTTCGACCTGAAAGATGAGGAGTATAAAGCTTACTGGCAACATATTAAATATCTCGAAGTTGGTTCCAATATCATTCCTTATGTAAGTCCGGAACTTTTTTCCAAAATCACGGAAAAAAATCAAAAAACCAGTGAAGAGTTTAAAAGTCATGTCTTTTCCAGAGACTTTGAATTTTCGGGTACTTATGGAAACAATCTCCTCGAAGAGGTGGCGCGCTATGCTCTTATAGCTTCTGCACTGGCCCTTAAAGAAAATTTCGACGTCATTCATGCCCACGACTGGCTCACCTATCCTGCCGGTATTGCTGCCAAACTATCATCCGGAAAAAAGCTGGTTGTTCACATGCATGCCACCGAATTTGACCGCACGGGAGGCAATGTCAACCAGCAGGTTTACGAAATCGAACGGCAGGGGATGGAAGCTGCCGATGCTGTTATTACCGTGAGCAACCTCACACGGAATATCGTTATTGAAAAATATGGTATAAATCCTGACAAGATTTATACCGTACACAATGCCGTAGAAGCCAATAGTATGAAAGATTACGGTGGCTTCAAAAAGCATTTCGACGAGAAACTGGTAACTTTTCTCGGACGTATCACTTTTCAGAAAGGACCCGATTATTTTATCGAAGCAGCCTATAAAATTTTACAAAAAGATCCCAAAGTGCGGTTTGCTATGGCCGGATCGGGCGACATGCTGCTGAAAATGATAAAACGCGTTGCACAGCTTGGCATATCCGATAAATTCCATTTTACAGGCTTCCTGCAGGGCGATGATGTGGCTCATATTTTTGCCATGAGCGATGTGTTTGTAATGCCCTCCGTGTCCGAACCTTTTGGCATTGTGCCGTTAGAGGCCATGCGTTCCAGTGTTCCTGTCATTATCTCCAAACAAAGTGGCGTGGCCGAAGTGTTGCATCACGCACTGAAAGTGGATTTCTGGGATATCAATGCCATGGCCGATGCCATTTACGGCCTTTGCCACTACGAAGGTCTTTCAAAAATGTTCAAGAAATATGGCAAACAAGAGGTGGAAAGTTTGAAATGGGAAGATGCCGCACTGAAAGTCATTCAGGTTTATAACAAAATTATAAACAGCTAATTAAGAAATATTAAAATAATATGAAAGCTATTTGTTTCTATTTCCAGGTACACCAGCCCATACGGCTGCGGAGCTACCGGTTTTTCGATATTGGAGAAAAACAGGATTACTTTGACGAGCACAACAACAAGTTTATCATGCGCAAAGTGGCCCAAAAAAATTATCTGCCCATGAATGCGTTGTTGCTCGATTTGATAAAAGAGTACGGAAGCGCTTTCAAGGTTAGCTTTTCCATTTCGGGTACGGCACTCGACCAGTTTGAGATCTATGCGCCTGATGTGCTGGAGAGTTTTCAGCGACTGGCGGAAACCGGAAATGTGGAGTTTCTTGCTGAGACCTATGCCCACTCGCTTTCAGCACTCAAAAGCAAAGAAGAATTTACGAAACAAGTACAGGCACAAGCCAAAAAAATTGAACAGCTTTTTGGTCAGAAACCAACCACCTTCCGTAATACCGAGTTGATTTATTCGGATGAAATCGGCGCCATGGTGGCGGATATGGGCTATAAAGTAATGCTCACTGAAGGAGCCAAGCACGTGATGGGTTGGAGAAGCCCTAACTATATGTACACCAATGCTATAAATCCGAAACTAAAGCTGTTGCTAAAAAATTTCCAGCTAAGTGATGATATTGCTTTCCGGTTTTCGCAACAAAGCTGGAAAGAGTGGCCGTTGACAACGGAAAAGTTTGTGGGCTGGCTTACACAAATCAATCCTGCAGAGGAGGTTATCAACCTGTTCATGGACTATGAAACTTTTGGCGAGCATCAGTGGGAAGAAACCGGCATTTTCGACTTTATGCGTGCGCTGCCGGGACGGGTTTTCTCCCATTCCGACTTTAGTTTTGCCACACCGGCAGAACTAAGCGAGAAACTCCAGCCCGTATCTTCCATCCATGTTCCTTATCCTATTTCGTGGGCTGATGAAGAGCGCGACCTGACTGCCTGGCTGGGAAACGAACTGCAGGATGAAGCCTTCGACAAGCTGTATGCACTTGAAGAAAAAGTGAAAATGTGCAACGACCCGCAGATTCAGCAGAACTGGCTCTACCTGCAAACTTCCGACCATTTTTATTATATGTGTACAAAATTTTTCTCGGACGGCGATGTGCACAAATATTTCAACCCTTATGGTACACCTTACGAAGCTTTTATCAATTACATGAATGTTTTGTCTGATTTTATTATCCGGGTGGAAAAGCAAACCCGTTATGCCAAAACAGATGTCGATGAGGTGAAAGAAGCTGCGAAAAAACTTTTTGAAAAAACAGGAAAACTGGCGAGGGGGAAAGCACGTCAAACCAAAAGGGTTGTTAAAGAGACGCTGGATAAAACCAAAGAGATAAAATTTGAAGATATCAAAAATATGTCGGATACGGCCGTGAAAAAGCTTTTGCACGAAATTGACCTGAAGAAACTCAGCATAGCCATGGAAGATGCCGGCGTAGAAATTCGTGAAAAAATTCTTCCAAACCTCGGAAAACGTGCCCGAAAGCAATTTGATGAATGGCAGGAAGAGATAAAAAAAGCGAAGAAATCAGATATTAAAAAATACAAAAAGGAGATTGAAGATAAGTTGAGAGACCTGTTCGGGAAAAAGAAATAGTTGAAACCGGTTGTATAAAGTTGTAACTTTGACAAAAAATAAAAAATGGGATACGAAGTAATTAAACTGGAACTTATTGAATGGCTGACAAAACTTCAGGATGTTACTACTCTTAAATATCTGAAACTTGTGAAAGATTCCCGAATAAGCGGCCACGACTGGTGGAATGATTTGACAGAAGATCAAAAGAAGGGTGTTGAAAGAGGGATTAAAGAAATAAAAGAAGGGAAAATAGTAGCTCATGAAGATGTGATAAAAAAATATGGATTATAAACTTTTCTGGTCAGAAGAAGCGGTAAAGGACCTGGAAAATATTTTGTATTATCTAACTGAAAAATGGTCGCCAAAAGAAGTTGAAAATTTTAAGCAGACGCTGTCAAAGCAGCTTCACTTCATTATGCAGTTCCCATTTATGTTTCCCGCTTCAACTCAAAATCCGGAATTACGTAAAGCTGTTTTAAGCAAACAAACATCCATTTATTATAAAGTTGAAAAGAACATGATTTACCTTGTTTATCTATTTGTTAACCATAAAGGTAAACTATTATAATCATTTACCTGCTCTTCCGGGTTTGAAACCCGGAAGTTTAAGAAATAAGGGTTTTAAACCCGTTGATTTAAAAGTCGGGATTGCAAATCCCAACCAGCTATGGATTGCACGAATCTCGTCTCCGGCAAGAGATTCCTACCAGCAATAATACGTTTCCATCGTATTATGGTTAACCAAAACAGCAGTATTTTTTTAGCTTTGCAAGCCAATAATTGTACAATTATGATGAGGAGGCAAGGAAGAAACAATAAATTTATAAAAGAAGAAAATGAAATTAGATTATATATTTGAAACAAGTTGGGAAATTTGTAACAAAATCGGCGGAATTTACACCGTTATGTCCACCAAAGCGAGGAGCATGGTGGATGCTTATGGAGACCATTATGTTTTGGTTGGCCCGGATGTATGGAAAGAAACCTATGCCAATCCCGATTTTTTGGAAGACCACGAGCAGTTTTCCGACTGGAAAGAAGCTGCTGCCAAACACAATATCCAGGTCAAAATCGGACGCTGGAACATCCCTTCCGGGCCGCTGGTGATTTTGGTCAACTTTACCCATCTCTTCGCCAAAAAAGATGAGGTTTTTGCCCATTTGTGGGAAACTTACAAACTTGATTCACTTTCAGGACAATGGGATTATATTGAGCCGGCTATGTTTGGTTACGCTGCCGGTCAGGCAATAGAGAGTTTTACCCGTTTTTACCTCACGCTGCAAACACGGGTCGTTGCTCATTTTCACGAATGGATGACCGGAACTGGCGTTTTGTATCTCAAAGATAAACTACCGCGTATCGGTACCGGTTTCACTACGCACGCCACTGTTCTCGGACGCTCTATTGCCGGAAACGGGCTGCCGTTGTACGAAAAGCTCTCGCACTATCATCCGCTGAAAATGGCGGAAAAATTTCAGGTTGTAAGCAAAAATTCGTTAGAAACCCTCAGCGCACAGGAAGCGGATGTTTTTACAACCGTTAGCGTCATCACCTCTGAAGAGAGCAGGCAGTTTCTCGGTAAAGAAGCACAGGTACTTACTCTAAACGGTATGAACAAATCTTTTGTTCCCGCTGTTGACCAATACGCGAAAAAGCGCGAATTAGCCCGTACCAAAGCTTTGGAAATTGCAGCAAAACTGACCGGTGTTACCTATAACAAGGATACTTTTTTGGTGCTGAACAGCGGACGTTATGAGTTTAAAAACAAAGGAATCGATATCTATCTTCGTGCCTTGGGAAAGCTGAACAAGTCGTTGCCGGAAAATCAGCGTATCCTCGCGTTTATTGCTGTTCCGGCCGGGCATGACGGCCCTCAGGCAATTTTCACCGGCGAAAGTGAAAAAGTACAGAATCCCTATTTAACACATTATCTCCTCGACGAAAATAACGATCCTGTTTTACGGGAAGCCAGCAACAACGGATTGAATAATTTGGAAAACGATCGCGTCCATTTGATTTTTATTCCGGCTTATCTCAACAAACACGATGGTGTCGTCAACCTGAGTTATTATGATTTTCTGACTGCTTTTGATTATACTGTTTTCCCTTCTTATTACGAGCCATGGGGTTACACGCCACACGAAAGCATTGCTTTTGGTATCCCCACCCTTACCACCACGTATGCCGGATTTGGTAAATGGGTTCAGGATCATTTTGAAAACACACAGGGGGCTGTTGCGGTTATCGATCGGCAGGGAAAAGATGATGACAGTATTGCTGCCGAGGTTGCAGGCAGTATTAACGATTTTTTAAATAGCGGTAACCGTGAAACTGCGAGGGAAGAAGCTGGCAAAATTGCTGATGAACTCACTTGGGAAAAGCTCAATAAACATTACAAAAAGGCTTGGAAACTGGCACTTACCAAAGCAGAGGAGCGCAAAGAAGAAGAGAAAACACAATGGACTATTCCGGAAACACAACGGTTAGAGGCCAGCATGAATTCCGACAAACCTACCTGGAAAAAAATACTGGTTCAGCCTGTTCTCCCCAAACCGCTGAAACCGTTAATAGCGTTGGCCTTTAATCTTTGGTGGTCGTGGAATATGGAGGCTGTCGAATTGTTTCAAAGCATTTTACCCGAAAAATGGGAAGAACTTGATACCAATCCGGTAATGGTGCTTGAATCGTTGTCGTTGGAGAAAATCAATGCACTCGTAGCCGATGAAAAATTCATAGGAAAGCTCAACCGGGTATTTGCCAAATTTCAAAAATACATGCAGGCTGCCAATGAACAGCAAGAGGAACAGATTGCCTATTTCAGTATGGAATACGGCCTGCACAACAGTGTGAAGATATTTTCAGGCGGACTCGGTGTGCTGGCCGGCGATTATCTGAAACAAGCCAGCGACTCTAACAAAAACATGATTGCCATTGGGTTGCTTTACCGTTACGGTTATTTTAAACAAATTATCAGCCATTTTGGAGACCAGATTGCCGAATACAACATTCAAAAAACAACCCAGTTACCATTGGTTCTTGTGCGGGATGAGCAGGACGAAACACTTCGTATTCCCATTGCCATGCCTGGTCGCGTGGTACAGGCAAAAGTGTGGCGGTTAGATGTGGGTCGTGTACCCCTGTTTCTACTTGATACCGATACATTGCCCAACACGGAGGAAGATCGTAAACTTACGGCCCAACTTTATGGTGGCGACAGCGAACACCGGCTAAAACAGGAGATGATACTGGGCCTTGGTGGCATTCGCCTGATAGAAAAGCTGGGCTATCACCCGAATGTCTTCCACAGTAATGAAGGCCATTCGGCTTTTATCGGGCTGGAAAGAATCAGAAACTTAATAGAAAAAGAACGGATTAGCTATTGTGCCGCCAAAGAGGTTGTACGTGCCAGCACTCTTTTTACAACTCATACACCTGTGCCGGCCGGACACGACAGCTTTGAAGAGCACCTTATCCGCGCATACCTCTCCCATTTTAGTGAGCTGTTTTCCGTTTCATGGGAAGCGTTTATGGGACTTGGAAGATTTCGTCCGGAGGATACAACGGAGAAGTTCTCCATGAGTGTGCTGGCTACGAAACTTTCACAGGAAGTAAACGGTGTAAGCCGCATTCACAGACGTGTTTCCCGCGAAATGTTCAAGGGGTTGTACCCCGGCTATTATGTCGAAGAACTGCACATTGGCTACGTTACCAATGGTGTCCATTATTTTACCTGGACCGACAAAGTGTGGCAGGAGCTCTATCGCCAAAGTTTTGAGGAGGGTTTTGAAAATGACCAGTCCAATGCCCGGCTTTGGGAGAAAATTTATGATATCTCCGACGAAAAGGTGTGGGAAAACAGGATGAATGTCAAAAAGCGGTTGATTGCCTTTGTGAAAGAGCATTTGAGAAAAAATATGCTTTCGCGACAGGAAAGCCCGCGGCTTATCATCGAATCGATGAAACATCTCGATGAAACACATTTAATCTTTGGCTTTGCCCGGCGTTTTGCCACCTACAAACGTGCACATCTGTTATTTACTAACTTAGAACGGCTGGGAAAAATTGTGAATAATCCGGAAAAACCGGTACTGTTTCTTTTTGCCGGAAAGGCACATCCACACGACAAAGCCGGTCAGGATTTAATCAAACGTGTTATCGAGATTTCAAAAATGCCGCAGTTTAGCGGACGGATTATTTTCCTCGAGAATTATGATATGGTTATGGGCAAAATGCTTACAAGCGGCGTGGACGTTTGGCTGAATACGCCTACCCGTCCGTTAGAAGCCTCCGGAACCAGCGGCGAAAAAGCTATTATGAATGGCGTAGTAAATTTCAGTGTGCTGGATGGCTGGTGGGCGGAAGGTTACAAAGAGGGCGCCGGCTGGGCTATTCCCGAAACCCGGACTTACGAAAACCAAAGTTTTCAGGACGAGCTGGATGCCGAGATGATTTATAATATTCTGGAGGAAGAAATTATCCCGACTTATTACGACATCAACAAAGACGGACTTTCCGAAAAATGGGTTCAGCACATTAAAAACACCATTGCCGACATTGCACCCCATTTTACCATGCAACGCCAGATAGACGATTATTACGAAAAATTTTATACGCCTTTGTTACAAAACGGCAGACGGATGAGAGCACAGCATTTTTTAAATGCAAAAGTGCTCGCCGGATGGAAAGGAAAAATCCGCAATGCATGGGACAATATTTCGGTAGAATCATTGATGGTTCCCAACACGCAAAAAGGAGCCATTGCTTACGGAAAACACTTTGTTGCAGAGATAAAACTTTCCGCCCCCGGATTGACTGCCGGAGATTTGGGTGTTGATCTTATTATGGGCAACCGTACTAACGGAAACATTGAGAAAATTCTCTATCGTCATCCGTTAAAAGCAGAGCAGGAAAAAGAAGAAATCATTCGGTTTACCTGTGATTTTCCGCTGGCGCATTCGGGCATTGTAGATTATGCTTTCCGTCTTTACCCAAAGCACGAGCTGCTGGTTCATCGTATGGATTTCCCGCTGGTTAAGTGGATTTGATGGGAAGCATCTATTGTGAATATACGTGCTCTTTATGATTTTTTACAAAAACACCACGGGAACCGGTGCAACGGCAACTTGCATTATCTCAAAACACACTTTCGATAGAATATAACAATCTCACGGCAAAGCAAAACAATTATATTTTATTTTTGCCCCTTCAAAAAATTGTACGCATGAAAAGAATAAAATGGATAGCTGCTTTAGGCGTTTTTCTTATCGCTTTTAGTTTAAACGTTTCTGCAAAGAGAATTTCGCACAAAGACAAAGCACAAATTGCATATAATCAGGGTAATTATGCCGCTGCTCTTGCGTTGTGGGAAAAATCAATTGCCAAATATGAAAGAAGGCATAAAGAAGTAAAGTGTCCGTATTATACAAAAGCCGGTATGGCTGCCATCAAGCTAAAAAAAACAGATGAAGCACGGCAACTTTTTGAAAAAGCTATTCATTCCGCTTCCGTAAGTCCGGTTGCTTATGTTGAGCTTGCTAAGATTTACCGGAAAATTGATAATCTTTCTCTCGAAATTTTTACCCTTGAAAATTATGAAAAAAAATATCCTGACGGCAGGGCCATTGAAGCTGTGAGAGAACGCCTTTTTGCCACTTATGTGGAGAGCGAAAACTGGGATGAGGCACTGAAACTTTGGAAAAAACTTCCGGAGCAGGTAAAAAACAGCATAGCTTACAAAACCGATTATCTGAAAGTTAACAGAGCGCTTAAAAACACGGAAGTTTGCGACCGGTTTTCGTCCGAAATTCTGAGATCCGATCCAAAAAATGTTACAGCACTTGAATGGAAAGCCAAAAAATATTTCTGGCTGGCCGAAAATCGCTATCAGGCTGAGCTGAATGCGTACAACAAAAACAAAACCCGGAGCCAGTACGTCGAATTATTAAGAGCCTTTAAAGTGGTTACGGTCAATTTTAAACGGTCGCTATACTATTTTAAAAGGCTGTATTCCCTGCAATCAACTGCCGAAAATGCCAACTATCTCGGGAATATTTATGCCCGTCTCAACGACGATGCCAAAGCAAAATATTACCACTACGTTGCTGACAAAAAAAAGGCAGCTAACAAATAAGCCTTTGTCCAAATACCCCGGTTTAAGCGTCCACCTTTAGATTTGCGTTTAAACTAGCGCCCGTATTTCCTTTTCCGCAAGCCAATCATAATAAATGCAAAAATCAACATCACCACCAGTGGTGTTACCACATTAAACAACTGCCACGACAAGCGTTGTCGGCTGACTTTTGTTTTATCTAACAATCGCAGCTTAAATTCGCGCGTACGCAAGGATATAAGTCCGGGACCATCGGTCAGGTAGTTCAGTGCATTTAAAATAAATTCCTTGTTGCCGTAAGTTTGCCCTGTAAATTGATTGTAACCGAGAGGCAGCGGAGAGCCACCTGGAATTTTCAACTGATTCCGGATTATGTTACCATCGGAAACGACAATCATTTGGGTGGGAACACTCATTTTCCGGAAAGGAAATATTTTACTTTTCAAACCTGACAAAAGTCGGTTTTTGAAGTCAGAAGTAAATTTTCCGCTTAGCAAAACCGCTACATTGCGTGCCGGCCCCCGAAAAAAATAAGGATCGGGTTTTTGCCTTAAAATGGCCAGACTGATGATGCCTGGAATTTTTTCCACGCCGCAGTGAGGCGAAGTTTTAAGCAATATGGTTTTTTTAACGCCTTTTACCGCAAGGGTGTCGATACTACTTGCAAAATTCATTTCGATGCTGTTCAGGTTACGCACCACCGCCTGGTTTGACTGTGGTGTTATCAGCGGGTAATAATACCACGGAAGTAACCTAATTTGTGGCTGGTTTCCGGTTTGTCCCGTTCGCACCGGAATGGGGACGGCGTTCAAATCAAGGAGTAGATCTTTGTTGAGACGTACGCCGTAAGTAAAAAGCTGTTCCTGCAATCCCAGATTCAAATCAATGGAAACGGTTGTTCCTGAGCGTTTTATACTGTCCATGCTTGCCAGCACGGGATCAATAAGCCAGAGTACCTTTCCGCCGTACATGATATATTGGTCCAGCATCAGTTTTTCCCTTTCCGTAAAGGGCTTTTGGGGTTTTGCTACAATGAGGGCTTTATAACGCGGAGCAGCCGGCAAAGTCGATGTATCGCTCTTTTGTTTTTCCAACAAAGGATTGGGCAGGCTGTCGGGATCCACCATTGACAGTGTGTAGTTTTCGTTCAGGCTGTTCAAAATATCGGTAACATGTTTTCCCTGCGGCTCACCCTGACCAATCAGGTAAGCGAGAGAGGGCTTTTTATGCTGCACCAGCTTGTGAACGGCATTGATAAAGGTAAACTCCAGGTTTTCGATGGAATGGTTAAGAATTTGTTCGGGTGGTATGTTTCGCTCGCTGCTCAACAGTTCAACAGGTATTTCTCTGCCTTTGTAACGTAGGATGGCACCCGGAAAAATATATTGCTGCTCCAATCCGTTTTTTGTTTTTACCTGCAGGTTGGTGGGGCTTAACCCCATGTTACGCAACCGGTGGTAGAACTCTTCACGCTTTTTAAAGTTTCCGGAAGCGGATGGGTTAACAAAGATAAACCGTACGTTTTTGTTGTAAGCCTGAAATTCTTCGAGTATCTCACGCGTTTGTGTTTCGAGACGTTTGAGACCGGCCGGAAAATCGCCTTTCAGATACACGGTACACACCAGCTTCTCATCCAATTGTTTTAAGACATTTTTGGTAACCCCGGCCAGGGTAAACCTCTTGTCGCTGGTCAGATCAATGCGTGTAAAGTAAAAGGAACCGAGATAGTTGGCAGCAACAATTATAAAAATTACAGCGAGTAACCGCTTCAGGTATTGTTTTCTTGCTTTCTGTGCGGCGGCGTTATGCTGTTTTCTCATTTCCATTTTCTCCTTCCCAAAAAACCAACACTCAGGTAAAGAAAAAGCAGTATTAAGCTGAGAAAATAGATGACATCACGCGAGTCAATTACTCCCCGGCTCATGGAAGCGTAGTGGGCGCCGATGCCGAATGACTGCACAAAAAGAGCTGCTCCGCCGAAAAATGATGAAATGAAGTCGAATCCTATGTAAACAAAAGCGCTGACAATCACAGCGATAAGAAATGCAACAATGGGGTTATTTGTCAGAGAAGAGGCAAAAATGCCCATGGCGACAAATGCGGCACCGAGGAAAAGAAGACCGATGAAAGAACCCCAAAAACCGCCGGTATCAATATCGCCGACAGGGTATCCTAACCGGTAAACCGAAAAATAGTAAATCAGGGTGGGAAGCAGCGATAACACCACGAGCGTAAAGGCGGCAAGATATTTGGCGGTAATGATTTTTGTGTCGCTAAGCGGCCTGATGAGCAACAATTCCAAAGTGCCGTTTCTTTTTTCTTCGGCGATACTGTTCATGGTAACGGCAGGAACCAGGAATAGAAAAACAAAAGGTGCCAGGCTAAAAAGTCCGTTCAGATTGGCATAGCCGTCATCCAGGATATTAAGACCCGAAGGTAAAACCCACAAAAAAAGTCCGGTTACCGTCAAAAAAATACCGATAACCACCCAACCGGTGATGGAGCTTAAAAAGCCAAGAATTTCTTTTTTGTACAATGTCCACATGGGTTGTTTTTACTTTTGGTAACGCAAAAATACTGTTTTTAGGGTGTAGGTGAAAGGATAAAAATAGTCAGCGTTTCTTTCCCCCCTCTCTTTCGGCCTTCTTCAATAACTCGGAAGCAGCTGCTCTTGAAGCATCCGTAGTCTCCTCGTCACTCAGCATTTTGGCTATTTCTTCAAGGCGTTCTGCCGGTTCAAGCGGGATAATTTCAGTAAAAGTCATGTTATTTTCCACACGCTTAAAGACTTTTAAATAGACATCTGCCCGGGAGGCAATTTGCGGCAAATGGGTAATGCTCATAACCTGAATGTGTGCCGACATTTTTTTCAAAATATTCGCCAGTTTTCCGGCAATATCGCCTGATACGCCTGCATCTATTTCATCAAAAATGATGGTGGGTAAAACCCCGGCCTGATGTACCAGCGATTTAATCGCCAGCATAAGTCGCGAAAGCTCTCCCCCCGAAGCTGTTTTTGCAATGGGAGCCGGTTCGCCGCCTTTGTTGGCATTGAAATAAAACGTCAGCGTCTCTTTTCCGTGGGGAGAAAAAGCAGGCAACGGCTCCATCTGTACCCTGAACTGCGCCTCTTTCATGCCGAGTTGTTTTAGTAAAGTTTCTACCTCTCTTTCAAATCCGGGAATATTTTGCTTTCTCGCAGTACGCCATTTCATAGTTGCTTTTTCCAGATTCCGGGTAATTTCCCCGAGACGCTGTTTTTCTGTTAACAGTTCATCATCTAAACCGGAAATCGTTTTTAGTTTTTGCCGGTACTCCTCACGCAAGGCTATAAGCCCGTTAATGTCCGCAACATGATGCTTCTGTTGGAGGCTGTAAAGCGTATCCAGGCGCTCTTCCACAATTTGCAGTTCTGCCGGATCAAATTCGTTGAGCGAGGCAAAATTTTCTATTTCCGCCGCCAAATCGGTTAGTTCGATGTAGGACGACTGCAACCGTTCGGCAAACGCAGCAATAGCTTGATGAAAACCGGAAAGCCGGTCAAAAGTTTCTTTCAGCCTGCCAAGATGTTCCAAAATGGCTGTGTCTTCTTCCCTAAGCAGATGCACAGCCATGTCGGCAGCTGTTTTTATCTCACCCGCATGCGACAGCAACTTACTTTTCTCCTCCAACGTTGCCATTTCATCTGCGTTCAGTGCTACCGCGTCCAGCTCATTCAACTGAAACCGGAAATAATCTTCATCGCGTTTAGCCTGGTTATTTTGCTCTTGTAACAAGGTTAACTTTTTCTGACTTTTACGGTATTGGTTAAATAACAAGATGTAAGATTGCTGCAACTCAGGTCGGTTTAAATAAGCATCAAAAAGTTCCAGCTGGAAACCGCTTTCGTTAAGCAAAAGCGTCTGATGTTGTGAATGAATGTCCACCAAACGGCTTCCCAGCGTTTTTAATAAATTCAGATTTACCGGTGTATCGTTTATAAAAGCACGAGACTTCCCGGCCGGATTAATCTCACGTCGCAACAATGTTACCGGATCAAAATCCAAATTGTTTTCTTCAAAAAAGGAAACCAGATTCAGTTTGCTCATGTCGAAAGTCCCTTCGACTATGCATTTTTTTGTTTTGTCCATAAGCGCCGATGGGTCGGCCCGTTTGCCGAGAATCAGCGACAAAGCGCCAAGCATAATGGATTTTCCGGCTCCGGTCTCGCCCGTGATAACAGTAAAACCCGGCTGAAAGTTAATTTCGGCAGCACTAATTAGCGTATAATTCTTTATGGATAGTTTTAGCAGCATAAATAATTACTTTCCGAGGACAAAAATAACAAATCGTCCGGTGGAAAAAAATGAAAATAATGGTGTTTATTATAATCTTTTCGGGAATTGATTTCCTGCTGTTTGCTGCTCCGGTTGAAAACTTTTGTAAATCCCCGGCTATTTTGTCCCGGCTTCCGATGTCATAATAAGGCATTTTATTATTTTTGTGCCATGGTAAAGAAGCATACGGTTTTCTTGTTGCTGGGAAGTAATATTCATCCCAGGACAGTTTATTTACACAAAGCTACCGAACTGATTAACATCTTAATAGGGGATATTATCACCACTTCTTCCCTGTATGCATCGGAACCATGGGGCTTTGAGGCTCCGGTTGTATTTTTGAATCAGGCGGTTTGTGTGGCGACGGTTTTGGAGCCTGTTGAAATTTTGAAAGGAACGCAGGATATAGAACGGCAATTGGGACGCACGGAAAAATCAAACGGAACGTATGCTTCACGCACTCTTGACATCGACATACTTTTTATTGATGACGAAACAATCAACTTGCCTGAGCTGACGGTTCCGCATGCGCAAATGGCTCACAGACGTTTTACCCTGATGCCGCTGGCAGAAACAGCTCCGCAGAAAAAGCATCCGGTATTGAAAAAAACCTGCCTCCAATTGCTTGCTGAATGTAACGATGAATGCGAAGTATGGAAACTTGACAAAGTGAAAGCCTATGCATTATAATTTTATCGCCATCGAGGGAAATATCGGGGCCGGAAAAACTTCGCTCGCTACAAAAATTTCGCAGGGTTATAATGCTCATCTTATTCTTGAGCAGTTTGAAGAAAATTCATTTCTTCCCAAATTTTACAAAGAGCCTGAGAAGTATGCTTTTCCGTTGGAGATGTCTTTCCTGGCCTCCCGTTATCAGCAACTGAAAGACCAGTTGCTGTCCATGGATATGTTCAGGACTTTTACCATTAGTGATTATTTCATTGTAAAATCGTTGATATTTGCCCGTAATAATCTGCCACCGGATGAATTTAAGCTCTATACCAGCTTTTTTAATATTATCTACCAGCAGCTTCCAAAGCCGGAACTTTTGGTATATCTCTACGTGAACACCGAGCGCCTGCAGTCGAACATAAAAATGCGCGGACGTCCCTACGAGCAAAATATACAGGACGACTACCTTAACAAAATCCGGGACGGCTATTTCGAATTTATTAAGCGGCAAAAAGATTTACGAATTCTCATTTTAGACATCAACCGGCTTGATTTTGTAAACCATCCCGAAGACTATCAAAAAATCATGGAGGTTATTGATAAAGAGTACTCCCCCGGTGTACACAGGATTATTTTATAATCAGGGACAAAGATCAGGATTATTGTCAGCTACGAGCTGCCCCGGCTATTTTCCTGTAATATCCGGCTGCCGGTTATGAATAATATTTGGATTATGAGGATTTCTGCGTGTGTTTCTCGGGGCAATCCGGATATTCAGGCCAAAACCGGCCTGCACATATTTTTGCCGTTCCCAGTGAAATAATCCAGGGACATTATCCGAATAGAGATAAACCTGAAAAGGAAACAAATTGCAAACCACGGCAGCGCCAAAATTCATGGGCACATCTTTAATGTATGTGTAATTTACCTTGAAAGTGAAATGGCCGGAGACATACCGGCTATAACCAACCGAAACGGCAGGCTCGAAATAATCTTTGAAAAAACGTCCCGAAAACAAAAGAGAGAAATCATTACGCATATCTTTGGTATAATATTCTCCTCCAATCAGTATCCGGGCGGGAAGTTTAATCTGATAATTTTGGGACTCCTCTTTAAGATCAAATATTTTTTTCAAAGTATCACCAATACTTCCCATTGGGTCATCATTATTGATAAAGTCAATGGATGCCCCGTTAAAATTTATGCTGTCTTTGACAGATTTGTAAGTTTTTGTATTGCTTCGGTAAAACACTTTCCCCCAATTTAGAATGCTGGCGTTAATCGAAATATGTTTCGTAAGCTGTACCTCAACGCCCAGACCAATGGCAAAGCCCGTATTTTTAAAATTAAGGAAATAATTTCTTGCATCGAAACCGGTGCTGTCGGGCAACCCGGAGGTGTTCACCAAAAAGTTAGTCCGGGCATGTATCTCATACTCATTGTCGCTGTTAAGTATCGTTTTCATACTAATTCCATTGTTTTTGGTGCTGATGTTGGAGAGTCCCTGCAAAAAATGCAACCTTGCGCCTACTCTGACTTTATCACCGATTGGAACGGATATTCCCAAATGATAATCTATTAAATGATATGCGTTCACAGCGGTGTGGCTCATGTCAAGCGTTTGGTTCACATACGGAGTATTCCCGTTCCAGGCCAGCTTCAACAAATCTTTGTCTAACAAAGCCTGAACAAACACATGCTGCCTAATGCCGAGGGTAATAAAAGTGTTGCCAGCCTTAAAGCCGGCAAAGAGGATGTCCATATCCAGAAATTCGGTAATTTTATCTACAGGCTGACCGTTATTGATAACCTTGCTCAAATCGAAATAGAGCGAATCACTATCCGCACTTTTAGAGATAAAATCATTAATTCCACCAGCCGTATTTACCAGTCCGGTTGATAGATTGGACAACATCGGGAGACCCACCACAATATTAGCGCCCGATGTGAAAGCCGGATTCAAAAAACTGCTTTGCTGCACTTCGCGCATGCCGTGCAAAATAAAACCATCCTGCGCTACTGAAAATTGAGGCAACAAAATGACAGACAATAGTAAAAAACTTATTTTCCGAAAGATGTGTAGATTTTTTTTCATGGCACAAGTTTTTAAAATTATTTTCACTATACTAATCCTTTAACGAAAAAAAAAGGATAACGTTTCATTTTGCCGTTTTTTTAGATTACTCTTGCTCTTTGGACGTTGTTTTCAGCTTTCTACAAAATTTTGCATAAAGTTAACAAATCATTAACTTTATAAGTGCAGTTGTTTTCATTGGAAATGCCGGCGGGGTCAAAAAACACCTGATCCATTCCAACCTGCCGGGCACCCTCAATATCAACAGAGTAATCATCGCCTATCATTAGGCTTTCATAGGCAAGTGCGCCTGTTTTATCAAAAGCATAATAAAATATCCGGGGATCGGGTTTTTTTACGCCGGCTTCTTCCGAGGTAATCAGCTTTTCAAAATATTTATCCATCCCCGACACTTTGATTTTCACCTGCTGCACTTCCTGAAAGCCGTTGGTAATAAGGTGAAGATGATATTTTGGGGCAAGGTACTCCAACGTTTCAAAAACATGTGGAAATAAATTTACTTTCCGTGGACTGATTTCAACATAATCCGTACCCATTTTTTCTGACAGGGCTTTATCATCGATACCGTAATCGAGCAAAGTCAGGTAAAAACGTTTCCATCGGAGGATATCCTTTTCCAGCATTCCCTCGCGGTAAAGATCCCATAACTTCTTGTTACGGACACTAAATTTATTATGAAACTCTTCCGGACTGTCAATCCCTTTTGTGGCAAGCTGATGTTTTTCAAAAATCTCTTCAAAAGCTTCGATGGAGCTTTTGTCAAAATCCCACAAGGTGCGGTCAAGGTCAAAAAAAAGATGTTGGTATTGTCGTGGCATAATGACTATTTATGATAATTAAAAACTTTATATGTATTTGTAACTCCTTTGATTGTCAGTTGAATAATATATAATCCGTTTTGGTTATACGGTAGCTGAAGCACCATATCATTACGGCCGAACTGCGGTTTGAAGATATCCAGTCTCCGGCCCGTTATGTCATAAACGGCAACGGAAACATCCTGTTCCCTGTAACTTCCCAGCAGGATGTGAATACGTCCGTCTCTGGTGGGATTAGGATAGACAACCGGAAGGACGGAAACGGAATCGATTTTCGTTTGGATATTATTATTGTATGAAGTTACCAGCAATTTTACCTTAAAAATTCCCGTTTTGACATACCGGACAGGCGGTGGTGTTTTTGTATCCGAACCAGCCGGCTCTCCGCCTTCAAATTCCCAATGATAAGCCGAAACAGGACCCGTTGACAGGTTAATAAATTGAATTGTTCCGCCAACAGGCGTTTTATTCACATCCGAAGAAAAATCGGCAAAGGCCTGTGTTGCCAGCGGGTCAAACCCCGGAATCATAACATAACCCGTCTGCGCTTTGTCTAACCAGTATTTCAACTGCCGGGTGGAATCGGAACCATTGGCATCCCAATGTTTACTGAACCGGCCGAAATAGTCGGGCGAATTTAGCGCACTACACGAGGAACTGCCGCCGGTAAGCGTTCCTATAATCAGGCCATTGCTACTAAAGAGCGGAGCGCCGGAAGAGCCTCTTTCGGTAACACCATGCCCCGATACGGTAGCTGCCCATTTTACCTCCCAGAAGTCAGCATTAGGGTCGGTTACAGTTCCGTAATAATCCATGGGGACGAGTGGTGTTATGTAGGTGGAAATCATTTTTATATCACCCTCTGGATGGTGAATGGTCACCCCGCTGTTGCTTCCGTTGCCGCTGCGGTCCCAACCGTTAAAATAGGGTTTGTACGAATAAGGCACTTTGTCTTTCAGTAACAAAAGCTTAAAATCGGAACCTCCGTTGTAACTGGCCGAAGCGAGTAGCCGAGCTCCCGAAAGAGAATGGTTTGCCGGTTCGGTGGCTGGCCGGCTGCAATCGGGCGATTCATAATTGAAATAAAAAACCCATTGGGCATAATCGGCAGTCGTGGCTCCATCTCCACAGTGGTTAGCCGTCAGGAAATAGGGCGTACCATCATTTCGCGTATCATTAATCAGCGAACCGGTACACCAATACAGGCTGTTCCCTTCCTTTAAAAGAATACGTGCCACGCCTCTTTTCTGTTTTTGGTAATGCTTGCCTTCCGGACAGTTAACCGGAACTTCACAACTACCCGCATCACCAAAATCTTTCAGTCCGCTTTCCGGATGATCGGTAACATTTCCAATGCTCGACAATTGAAAAGGCAGCTTTTCGTATTTTTCAGGGCTGTCCAGTTCTATAACTATGTTGTTTCCCAAAAGATAAGCCGTTCCCATTTCTTTTCCGTTGTTTTGGGTGCTAAAAGCCCCGAGTATCTGATTTTTGTGGGAGTTATATATATAAAGCCGGTCGTTTTGTCCAAGATGGACATTCCGTAAATAAAGGTTGAGTGCGGAAGCTCCGCTCAGCCGAATTTCAAGCCGCCAAACATAATTTCCGCGGGGCAGCTGTTCCCACACTCCTTTTTGCAGTATATTCCCTTCCAACGGGACGGTATATCCGGCGAACAACGGCTGCGGTGCAATGGTGTTTTTCCGTATAAGATTTTTTTTCAACGGAACTGCATTGATAGTTACAACAGGAGGTGCGTTTTTCAGTCCAAACTGCAAAGCGTCAGGCTTACCCCGGATTTGCAATTGTGCCATCGTAAAGAGCGGGTAGAAACAGATTAAAAGAATAAAAAAAAGTTTTTTCATAAGCCTTTTCAACTGTGAAGGGTAACCAAAAATATACAGCTGCTGGCTTCCCCGAAAGAAATAGAATCTTACAAAATTAAAAATTATATTCATCTGTTCAGGAAACAATCAGGCCAACTGACATTTTATGGTATCAGGGGCTTTTTTACTGATTTTTTGTAAACCTGTTCGTGTTCGTATTTTTACCTTTAATTGTACCGGTAAAATTTTATATTTTTGAGCATGCGGGAATCGGATCGGTATAAAACCATAAAAGGCAGGTCGGAAGGATATTATAAGGAGAAGGGGAGTAAGTTTATTGCTCGTGCTTTTCATGTGGAGTGTGAGGAGGAAGCGAAGGAGTATCTTTTGCAAATGAAAAAGGAGTATCACGATGCCCGGCATCATTGCTATGCTTTTCGTATTCAGCCGGAAAATGAATTTTTCAGAAGCAGTGATGATGGTGAACCTCCGGGGACGGCGGGCAAGCCTATTTTGAATCAGATTCTTTCGTCGGAACTTTTTGATGTACTGGTGGTGGTTATTCGTTATTTTGGCGGAACGAAGCTTGGAGTTGCCGGACTGATTCGTGCTTATAAAACAGTTGCGCAAGAGGCCATTGAGCAGGCAGAAGTAGTTATTTCTGTTATTTCCCGTAGTATGACACTCTTTTTTGATTATTCGCTAATGAATCGAGTGATGCGAGTGGTAAAGGATGAAAAATTGCCTGTTTTAAAGCGGGATTTTGCTCTTCGATGCGAACTGATTATTGAAGTGGAAAGAGACAGGGAGAAGAGCGTTGCTGAAAAATTTAAAAGGATATCCGGATTAACAGTGAAGTAATGGTAAGACAGCTGGTTCTGTTTTGTAAACAGGCTTGTCCCATTTACAACAAAAAAAAATAAAAGTCAAGCGGTTTCCTCCTTTTTTTTGCACCGTATATGTTATTTCTTTGTTAAGAAATTATGAGAGGAATCCGATTTGTATTTTAGCATGATTTTTAGCGGATTATAATTTAGTTGTTAATAAAAGGATTAATTGTTGACAAAAACTTTACCAACGAATGAAAAAAAAACATAACGAGGTTTGGGAAAAATGTCTCGCTGTAATAAAAGATAATATTCCCTACCAAAGTTTCAAAACCTGGTTTGAACCTATAGTTCCATTAAAAGTTGAAAATAATATTTTAATTGTTCAGGTACCTAGTCAGTTTTTTTATGAGTGGCTTGAAGACCATTACATTAACTTATTGAGGAAAACCATTAAGCGTGAAATGGGCCCATCCGGACGGCTTGAGTACAGTATTATTATGGATAATTCGCAGTTTGGCAGGAAGAAACCGGTAACGGTTAATTACCCGGCAACCAAGCGTAGAGATTTGAAAAATAAGCCGGTAAATATGCCTATTGATTTGAATAGAGGCCGTTCACGCGAAATTCCTAATCCGTTTATTATTCCGGGGCTTAAAAAGCTTAATATTGAATCGCAGTTGGTAGAGTCTTATTCCTTTGATAATTTTGTGGAAGGTGATTGCAACCGGCTGGCACGTTCGGCCGGTTGGGCTGTGGCCGAAAATCCGGGAAAAACAGCTTTTAATCCGCTCTTGATTTACAGTCCGGTAGGCTTGGGGAAAACGCACCTTGTTCATGCTATAGGCCTGCAGGTGAAAGACAATTTTCCGGATAAAACCGTTCTCTATTTACAAACGGAACAATTTATTAATCAGTTTATCGACTCGGTTAGAAACAATAACCAAAACGACTTTGTACATTTTTATCAGATGATTGATGTCCTGATTCTGGACGATATTCAATTCCTTGCCGGAAAAGAAAAAACCCAGGATATTTTCTTTCATGTTTTTAACCATCTACACCAAAATTATAAGCAGATTATTCTCACATCAGACAAACCGCCTGTTGAATTAAAAGGTATGGAGCCTCGCCTGTTGTCACGTTTTAAATGGGGACTGGCTGCCGACCTGCAGGTTCCCGATCTGGAAACCCGGATTGCTATCTTACAGAAACGACTCTATACTGACGGTATTGAAATGCCATACGAGGTGATTGAATATCTCGCTTACAGCATCACCACAAATATTCGTGAAATGGAGGGATCACTGATTTCGATCCTTGCTCAGGCTTCGTTAAATAAAAAGACTATTACGCTGGATCTCGCCAAGCGGATGATTGATAAGTTTGTGAAAAATACCACAAGGGAAATCTCTATTGATTATATTCAAAAAGTTGTATGCGATTATTTTAACATTTCACTGGATTTGATAAACTCAAAAACCAGAAAAAGAGAAATTGTGCAGGCGCGACAGCTGGCTATGTTTTTTTCAAAAAAGCATACGAAAAATTCGTTGGCTACCATTGGCTTGCAGTGTGGTAATAAGGACCACGCCACTGTTTTGCATGCCTGTCGTACTGTAAATAATCTTATTGAAACCGACCGTCGGTTCCGCATTTATGTGGATGAAATTGATAAAAAGCTGAAACTGTAAGCGGTTGGTACTAAAAATATTTTCCACAAAGAGAAACTTTGTGGTTTTTTTTGCAAATCCTGTATCAGTATTGCTTTACGTCAAAAAATTTTTGTAATTTGGGGCAAAATATTAACCAAAATTTAAGCATATGAACGTGTTATTTGTAGATTTAGGAAATGTATGCCGTTCCCCGTTGGCCGAAGCCATTCTAAAAAAGAAATTCAAAGAAAATAACGTAAAAGGAGAGGTGGATTCTGCAGGATTCGAATCATTTAACATTAATGAGCCTCCTGATAAAAGAGTTGTGAATACAGCACATAAATACGGTTATGCTACGGATGGTGTGGCAAGAATATTTAAAAAGGAAGACTTTAATCTTTTTGACAAAATTTATGTCATGGATACCAAAAATTACCGCGATGTTATGTCTCTTGCCAAGACGGACGAACAGAAAGCCAGAGTAGATTATCTGCTTAATGTTTTGGAAATCGGGAATGATATAACCGTCCCTAATCCTTATCAAACCGGCATGCAGGATTGTGAGGTTATTTTTGGGCTGTTGGATAAAGCTACGGATAAAATTGTGGAATTGGCAAAGTCTGCAGATAACGGTTAAGAAACATGTTATATCCTACCCGAGGTCAGATAGAAGCTGCAGCACACCGAATAGCTTTTGGCATTCATCGGACACCGGTTTTGCAATCTGCTTTTTTCGACAACAGGTTTGAATCCGAATTCTTTTTTAAGTGTGAAAATTTTCAAAAAGCAGGCTCTTTCAAATCGAGAGGTGCGATAAATGCGGTGTTTTCCCTTGACGAGCCTGAAGTGTTAAAGGGCGTGGCTACCCACTCTTCGGGCAATCATGCCCAGGCATTGGCCCGGGCAGCTGCTTTGCGCAAAATCCCGGCCTACATTGTGATGCCCGAAAATGCACCACGTGTGAAAATTGATGCAGTGAAAGGCTATGGCGGAGTAATTACCTTCTGCAAGCCCAATCTTGAAGCGAGAGTGTCAACATTGAAACGGGTAATTGAGGAAACTCATGCCGTGGAAATTCATTCGTATGACAATCTGCAAGTGATCGGAGGTCAGGCTACAGTTGCTATGGAGTTGTTGGAAGAGCAGCCTGCTTTGGACATTATTCTGTGTCCCGTGGGTGGTGGCGGATTGCTCAGCGGAACGGTGCTGTCTGCGCATTATTTTTCTCCGGCAACTCGTGTGATAGCCTGTGAACCTGCCGGCGCCGATGATGCTTTCCGTTCTTTTAAATCCGGAAAATTTGTTCCCAGCGTTCATCCAAGAACCATCGCCGATGGCTTGCTCACTTCCCTTGGGGAACTTACATTTCCCATCATTCGCGAGTTTGCCGATGATATTGTCACTGTGGAAGAAAAAAGTATTGCAGAAGTTATGCGCCTGATTTTTGAACGAATGAAGATTGTGGTGGAACCTTCTTCCGCTGTCCCGCTGGCGGCAATTTTAGAAGGAAAAATTGGTGTGAAAGGAAAAAGGACAGGGATTATCCTCTCGGGTGGCAATGTGGATTTGAATCATCTGCCCTGGCAATAAACTTTCAGTAATGACAAAATCAAAAAAAGGGACACTTTATCTTTTTCCTGTAACTTTGGGAAGCAACGAAAACATTCAGCGGGTCATTCCTGCTTATAACCACGAAATTTTACATCGTATAAGGGTGTTTATTGTGGAAAACATCCGTATTGCCCGGCGATTTATCAAAAAAACCGGCCATCCGTTTCCCCTTGACGAAATGCAGTTTTTTGAACTGAACAAGCATACTGCTGTGGAAACAGTAGATTCTTTTTTACAACCGGCTGAAAACGGTGAAGACATCGGCGTTTTGTCTGATGCGGGAACTCCGGCAGTAGCAGATCCCGGCGCTGTGATTGTAAATCTTGCACACCGGAAAAATATCCGTGTTGTCCCGCTTGTAGGTCCCAACTCAATTATTCTGGCACTTATGGCTTCCGGATTCAACGGACAGCAGTTTTATTTTCACGGTTATTTGCCCATTGAGCAAAATCGACGTGTAAAAAAGATTCGCGAGCTGGAGCAAGAGGTTTGGCGCAAAGGTGTCAGCCAGCTGTTTATCGAAACGCCTTACAGAAATAACAAGATGCTCAATAGCCTGATAAAAACCTGCAAACCGCAAACCATGCTGTGTGTGGCTTGCAATTTGACTCTGCCAACCGAAAAAATTATTACCCGTAACATGGCCGGCTGGGAAAAAGAAACAGCAGACCTTAACAAAAAGCCTGCTGTTTTCATACTGTACAAATAATTTTTAATGATGATGACCACCGGCTTCGTGAACGTGGCCGTGCGACAGCTCCTCTTCCGATGCATCGCGAACATTCAAAATGGAACCGCTAAAATAGAGGCTTTCGCCTGCCAAAGGGTGGTTAAAATCCATGATTACACTGTCATCTTCAACAGCGAGAACTTTTCCATCAATGGGATTCCCATTATTGTCCTGCATGGTAATCATTTTTCCAATGGCAACCATTTCGGCATCCACTTCAAAAATTTTCTTTTCAAGCTTCAGTATGGCTTCATCCGAAGGATTTCCATAACCTTCTTCTGCGGTAAGTGCGAAGCCAAAGTTATCTCCTTCTTCCAATCCGGTAAGGTTATTTTCAAAAGCCGGGAGTAAAGCGCCTACTCCAAACATCTGAACGAAAGGTTTGCTTTCGTCAACATTTTGGATTACTTCTCCCTGCTCGTCATTGAGGTGTAAGGTATAGGTCATGGTAACCGCCTTGTTTTTTCCTGCTTTCATAATATTTTGTTAATAAAAATTTGTTTAAAGAGCGGCAAAGGTATGTAATATTGTCTATTCGTCCGGTTTTTTCACTATTATTGTAATAATTTTTCACCTTTTACGTCAAAGGTTTATAAAGAAACTGTTTTGCAAAAAGAAATACTTGAAATTCGAAATCTGAGTAAATCCTATGGCCATCTGAAAGCGCTGGATTCACTTTCTCTAACAGTAGAGAAAGGTAGCGTTTTTGGCATTCTGGGGCCTAACGGCAGTGGAAAAACAACTACCTTAGGCGTTTTACTCGATATTATTAAAGCCGATAGCGGTGAATATTTTTGGTTTGGCCGCCAGCCTGATGCATCTGTACGAAAACGTATTGGCGCTTTGCTTGAGCAGCCTCTGTTTTATCCTTATCTCACGGCAGTACAAAATCTTAAAATTATTGCTGATATCCGGGGTGTCGCTTACCGTGAAATTAATGCTGCACTGGATCTTGTTAAGCTTGGAGACAGAAAATTTTACAAATACAACACTTTTTCACTGGGGATGAAACAACGCCTCGCTGTTGCGGCAGCCATGCTGGGCAATCCCGATGTGCTGATTTTGGATGAGCCGACCAACAGCCTTGACCCTAAAGGTATCGCCGATGTCAGAAATCTTATTACAGAGGTGGCTCAGGGTGGGGTTACCATTGTGCTGGCCAGCCATTTGCTGGACGAGGTGGAAAAGGTATGTTCTCATGTGCTGGTTCTTGAAAAAGGCAAAAAACGCTATGCCGGACCGGTAGATGAAGTGCTGGGAGGCGCTTTGAGTATGGAAGTGGCAGCCAAAGACATGTTGTTGCTCGAAACAGTGCTTTCGCAAATGCCACAGGTGAAAACTATTAAAAAACAGAGCGGATTTTTTGTGCTAAGTGTTCACGAAGGCCTTGCGCCTGAGTTGCTGAACAAAAAATTATCTGAGCATGGAATTTATCTGACACATTTGGCCGTCCGTACCAAAAGCTTAGAGAAATATTTTCTTGAACTCTTATCCGATGACCATGAATAGACTGATAAAAATAGACTTCCGAAAATATTTCTATAATCGTACTTTTTGGGTGTTGAGCGTCTTGTATGTTGTACTTGTGGTGCTTGTTTTTACGGGTGCGGAGGCATTTATAAATAAAATAGTGTCCAATGTAGGGAAAAATTCGCCCGTTACGATTCCCAATTTCTCGCTTTACAGCTTTCCTTTTGTCTGGCATAATCTGGCTTTTCTCGCAGGCTTTTTTAAGATATTTCTGGCGCTTATTGTTATCATTTTTATTACTAACGAATTTAGCTATAAGACTATCCGGCAAAATGTTATGTCGGGCATGAGCCGGGTTGAATTTTTGTTCTCCAAAGTGCTGTTTGTCTTTTTCATCTCTTTGTTTGTTACCCTGATTTTGTTTTTGACGGCTTTTCTTTTGGGGCTGACTCATACAGAACATATTACGGCATCGCTTGTTTTTTCAAAAATGTATTTTGTGCCCACCTATTTTCTGGAGGTATTTACTTTTTTGATGATAGCTTTGATGTTTGCGTTTGTTTTGCAAAAGCAGGGGTTGACCATAGGACTGTTTGCACTGTATTATTATGTTGTTGAGCCAATTATTGCTTTCCGGCTTCCGGATGCAGTTGCGCGTTTTCTTCCGGTAAGAATAACGGCACACCTGATTGATGTGCCAAATTCCTCGCTTATGAAACTTTTTGGCGTCAATTTCAGGGAATACGTATCGTGGCTTGATGTGAGCGTGTGTTTGGCCTATTCTGTTCTATTTGTGGTAATTACTTATTTGTTCTTAAAAAACCGCGACTTATAAACATGAAATATTTTTCACTTGTTTTCTTTTTTCTGTTTTTGGTTTTTGCCAGCTGGTCATGTTCGCGACAAAGCTATCCTCCGGCAAGGGCCGTTTATCAGACAGATAAGCAATATGACACAGGGCCTCCGGCTCAGGGCGCTTCATCTGCATTGGACAAAATATCCCAATCTATATACAGACTTAATATTATTGCCTTTTATGCGTCATACACTTTTGACAGAAGCACACATATAACATTGGAAAAACTTAAAAAGGGAAATATAGATGCTGCTGCTGCTTCGCATACTGTTTCCAGCCGGTCGGTACTCGGAACAGCATCTGTTGTTTATGTTGATAATGATAAAGTTGCACTGCTCACCTGCGCTCATGTGGTGAATTTTCCAGATACTGCCATAACCTATTTTCCCGATTCTTCCGGTATAATCAGAAATGTCTCCATAAAGATGAAGCAAAAAAATTACGTAGCTGGATTAATCAATCCGAATGCGAAAATACTGGCTACCGATTCAAAGCACGACCTTGCTTTGCTTGAAGCCACTATTTATCCGAAAGAAGATATACAGGTTATACCTTTTCCGGTTGGAAAATCTTCCGATTTGGACTGGGGTACTTTTATTTATGTCATGGGTTTCCCAATGGGACGAAAGATGGTAGGTAGCGGAATTGTCAGCAAGCCGGTAAATAATAAAGATGGATTTTTTCTTACCAATGCCATTTTTAACCGTGGTATTAGTGGTGGACCTGTTTTTGCAATACGGGGTAGTTCCCAAAATTTTGAGTGGGTCGGAATTGCCAGCTCATCTTCGGTGAGCGATATTTTTTACCTTGAACCTAACATTAACGATACAGAAATATACAGTAAATCAGAGCCCTACGTGGGCGAATTACTTATCAACAAAAAAAAGGTGATAAATTATGGTGTTACCTTCTCTGTTTCAATGAAAGAAATAATTAGGTTTGTCCGGAGTATTAAACCTGTTCTTGAACAACAAGGATTTGATACCAATCAATTTTTTTATCACCGGGAATAACGGTAAGGCTTTTAGCTTTTTTGTAATTTGAATTTTATACCTTGAAAACGAAAGCAAAGGGTAAAGAGAAGAAAACTTATCTTGACTATAGAATAGGCTGGGCAAAGAGGGCCTTTGACCTTGCCTTTTCGTCGTTGGCGCTTATTTTCTTTTCTCCATTCATTTTACTTATTATCATTGCGATAAAACTGGAAAGTAAAGGACCGATTATCTATTTTCAAAGGCGGGTAGGAACCGGTTATGATATTTTTACTTTTTATAAGTTTCGGACTATGGTGTTTGATGCGGACAAAAAATTGTCCGGGCTCTTCAGCCTAAATGAGTACCTGAAAGAAGAGCAAAAGGAATACCACGTAAACAATATAGGACATATATCTGAAGATTGTCCTGACTGTAAGCGGCTTGGAAAACCCTGCTCTCCAATTTTGTTCATTGATGGGGTAGAAATTTGTGAAAACCAGTATCTTCGGTTACGGAAACTGGAGCTACTGCAAAATACTTTCTTTAAAATGAAAGATGATCCGCGCATAACAAAGGTGGGCAGGATTCTCCGGCAGTTTCACCTTGATGAGATACCACAATTTTATAATGTGCTTAGAGGTGACATGTCTGTGGTTGGGAACCGCCCTTTGCCGCTCTATGAAGCGGAACATCTGACAACAGATGAATGGTCTTATCGTTTCCTGGCTCCAGCCGGCATTACCGGGCTGTGGCAGATTCGCTCAGCCGATGTGCATAATCCGGAAGAGAGAATTGCGCTGGATAATCAGTATGCCATGATTGCCAATCCCTGGACTGATTTTAAAATCGTTATAAAGACAATCTTTACTTTTTTCATGTTCAGAAAAGCCTCGTACTAACCGTTCTGTTCTTCGATGGCTTTCTTTCGCTGTAACAGCGTGGGATGCGAGTAATGGAAAAACAAATAGAGCGGATGAGGCTGAAGATTGCTCAGACTTGAAACTGAAAGTTTTATCAGGGCATTCACCAGACTTTTTCCGAGCCTCTGTTGTGTAGCAAATGCATCGGCCTGATACTCATGCTTGCGCGAGAAGATATTTGTAAAAATATTGAGGATAAATGATATGGGAGAGTAGAGCAGGGCAAAGGATAGCAATCCCATGTAGAAACTCATCTGCTGTGCTCCCAGTGCCTGTGAAAACTGTGGCATTGCTAATGCTTTTCCCAGCAAAAAGGTCATGATAAGAAGCTGTATTAGTGTCATGGCCAGACCTTTGTAAATGTGTTTTTTGCGATAATGGCCTATTTCGTGTGCCAGGACAGCAACCACCTCTTCCGTTTCCAATTCCTCAATAAGTGTATCATAAAGGATGATTTTTTTCTTTGGTCCCAGTCCGCTGAAATAGGCGTTGGCTTTGGTACTTCTTTTTGAACCATCCATTACGTAAACATCGGCTAGCTTAAAATCAGCTTGTCTTGCCAAAGCCTCAATGGCTGTTTTTAACTCACCATCTTCCAAAGGCATAAGCTTGTTGAATAACGGTACGATGAGGCTGGTGTAGAATGTGGCCATAAAAATTGTGAAAAGACCAATGCCTCCCAATGCAATCAGCCAGAAATCCGGGCCACCAACGGCCTGTGCCCACTGAAGAAACAGCAATAGTCCCCCGCCAATGATACCACCCACAATCCACAACTTCAATTTGTCGGTTACAAAAACAGAAACCTTTGTTTTGTTAAATCCGAATTTATCTTCAATCACAAAGGTGTCATACAATTGAAACGGTAGTGACAACAAATCGGCGCCGAGACCCAAAATGCCAAAAAACAAGATGCTTCTGATAAAAACATTCTGACTGATTTGTTTTACTAATTCGTCTAAAAAAGAAAATCCCCCCAAGATTAACATAAACATTATCAGAAGGAAAGAAAAAGTAGCGCTAATCATGGAAAAACGGCTGTTGGCTTTCAGGTATTGCTGTGACTTTTCATATTTGGTATGGTCGTAAATACCTGTAAGTTCCCGGGGTAATTCAGGTTTGAAATACTTCAGGTTGAGGTAATCAAGCCACCTCTCCAGCAGGAAGTCAAAAATTATTATTCCGAGAATCAGATAAAAAAGTGTGTTTGCCATGTTGGTATTTTTCTTTAAATGTACCCCATGATTTTATAAATGCCGTATCCCAGCATTTCATGAATTACTCCATCCCAAATGAGGAAATTGGAGGCGTTTGGGATAAACAGGTATTCCACATTCCAGTGTGTTTCTGAATTGATGAGGTTGGTAGCGTATGGCTGCACACTGATTCCCTCATGGCGAAAGCAGGCCATGGCGCGGCGCATGTGCAGAGAAGAGGTTATGAGCAATACCGATCGGATACGCGGATGTTGTTTTAGAATTTTTTTCGTGTAAACGGCATTTTCATGCGTATTTTCGGCAAGAGTATCCATTAAGATTTTCCCCTTGGGAATACCGATCTTTAACAAAAACGACCGTAGCAGTTTTGCCTCTTTCAGATGGGGATACATGAGGTTTCCCGAAGCACCGGTAACAAGGATTTTTTTAATTTTCCCTTCCTCGTAAAGCGTAACTGCCTGTAACAGTCTATCGATATTGCCCCTGTAGGAAACCCTGTTGTATTTTTTCTCATAAGTAACGGTTGAGCCTCCGAGAACGACGCCCACATCATACGTCCGGGTAACGTGAGTAGGGGCGATAGCCCACAAGCCGGCGATTTTGGTAACGATAAACGTGTTTGAAAAAAATAACAATACCAGAAATCCCAGCAACAAACTTTGTCTTCTTTTTCGTGGATTTCTGTGAAAAATGGCAATTGCTGTCAGTATTAACAGCCAGATAACCGGGCGAAGAAGATAAGATAATATTTTTGAAACAACGAAAAACATGAAAAGCGGTAGCGGGATATGATTTTTAGACTAAATTAAAGGTGAAATAAACACTGTTAAAGTATCAGACAAAACAGCTTCTTTGAGATGCTT
>CAZRAW010000002.1:0-17350 GCA_964598065.1 uncultured Lentimicrobiaceae bacterium | reverse complement strand
AAGGTGAAATAAACACTGTTAAAGTATCAGACAAAACAGCTTCTTTGAGATGCTTATACTGAAGAAGTTTTTAAAATCATGTACTCATGCCGCCACAAACATTGATGACCTGCCCGCTGACATAAGAAGATAGTTCCGAAGCAAGGAAAGTAGCTACATTAGCCACGTCCTCAGGATTTCCCGAACGGCGGAGCGGGATGGTTTTAATCCAGGCTTTGCGCACATCGTCCGGAAGTTTGTGTGTCATTTCCGTTTCGATAAATCCAGGGGCAAGAGCATTACAGCGGATGCCTCTCGAACCCAGCTCCTGGGCAATGGATTTGGTGAAGCCAATCAGCCCTGCCTTAGAAGCGGAATAGTTTGACTGGCCGGCATTACCGTTAACGCCGACTACAGAACTCATGTTGATAATGGAGCCTCCGCGTTGCTTAATCATGTGGCGCTGAACTGATTTGGTAAGGTTAAAAGCCGATTTCAGATTGACGGTCAGCACGGCATCCCAATCCTGTTCTGTCATGCGCAGCAACAGATTGTCGCGGGTGATGCCGGCGTTGTTGACCAAAATATCAATCTTGCCAAAATCGTTGATAATATCGGCAATGAGTTTCTCGCTATCGGAGAACGACGCTGCATTGGAGGCATAACCTTTGGCTTTCACCCCAATGGCGGCAATTTCCGCTTCCGTAGCGCTCATTTGCTCGTCATAATTCAAATCGCTAAAGGCGATATCTGCACCTTCGGCAGCAAACCTGAGGGCAATGGCTTTGCCAATGCCCCTTGCTGCCCCTGTTATGAGCGCAACTTTTCCTGTTAATAGATTCATAATTTCTTCTTTAAAATAATAAAGCCCAAAGATAAAAATTTCGCATAAACACGTTTGACAAAAATTTACAAATGAGACCGGCCTCACAAATCATTAATAACATGTTTTCTGCCGCAGATATACAAATGGAGAGCTTATCGGCAACAAGCATGGCAGCCTTAAGGGAAAATCTATTTTGATGGTACAGTAATAAAAACGTTAATGAATAGCCGGTTTATTGGTTGAACCGATTAAAAATCAGCTTAATCTGTGCACCTCCCGCCTCTTTGTTTTTGACTTCCACTTTTCCATTGTGGTAGTCCATAATAAGCTTGATGGCTGCCAGCGACAGGCCCGTACCTTCTTCGTGCAAAATATCGCCCATGGAGAAAAGTTCGAAAAGACGTTTTTGGGATTCCGTACTGAAACCGGGTCCGTTGTCTTCACAGACAAGGAAAATATGTTTTTTTGTTGCTGATACCGATAACAGGATTTCTGCTGTGGGTCCGGCAAACTTACAAGCGTTTTCCATTAACATCTCCAGCGATTTTTTTACCAAAGTAGTGTTGGCAGCAAGCATAAGGTCATCGTTGGTTATTTTGACCTGAACAGACCGGTATTTTCCCTTGCTTTTTTCTTTAAACTGGTGCAATGCGGTTTCCATAATATATTTCACCTGTGTGGGGAGAAAATCAGGCTGGTTTTTGTTGGCTTTAAGGTCGGTGATAAGCAATGCAGTCTCCGAAAAACGGGTAAGCCGGTTTGCCACATCTTCGAGATAGTGAATATATTGCTGTTGTTCATCGGTCAGTGAGGTAAGATTTAAAAGTGTGGTAAGCCCGGTGATGCCGTTTAAGGGTGTGCGTAATTCGTGGCTGATAATAGCGAGGAAATCAGTTTTTGCTTTCTCGAGTTGATTCAGTCTTTTGTAAGCCTCTTCTAATTGCAGTGTGCGTTCTTTGACTTTCTCTTCTAATTTTTCGTTCATCTCTGCGAGGGCAAGTTTCTGTTCGTGAAGTTGAATGTGTGTGATAGTTCTAGCCAAAAGTTCCGATGCGTTAAAAGGTTTGGTAATGTAATCCTGTCCTCCAACCACAAACCCTTTCACAATGCTGTTCATATCTGCTTTGGCCGTTAGAAAAATAATAGGAATATCGCTGGTTTGCGGATTTGATTTCAATAATTTACAGACTTCAAAACCATCCATTTCGGGCATCATGATGTCCAGCAGAATCAGATCAAAAGCCTGATGTTGTGTGATGGAAAGCGCTTGTTCGCCGCTTTGTGCATAGGCAATCTGATAATTTTCTTTTGAGAGGATGTTGCCGAGAATCTGAATGTTCTTGGGAATATCATCCACAATCAGTATCTTATGTCTTTGTTGTGTATCAGGCATCGTAAAATGGATATTAAAAATATGATTTTATATGCAGAAGCAATTGTTCTATCGTTTCAATGTCAAAATTTCCAGTTGCTTCAATAAGCTGTTCACCGGCCTTTTGTATCACTCGAATATTTTTTTCTTTTCCAAAGGTAAGTATTTCTTCGCCAAAAATTTTAATATCATCGACAACTTTATTTTTTCTGAGTTTTTCCCATGGGTGGAAGAACTTTTCGTAAAATTCCCGACGAATATCCGGTTTTAATCCTTCCGGGGATTTATCTTTATGCCCCCGATTTGTAAAGCCTGTTTTTTTGTCTCTGTTTTTTTCTGATTGGGAATTATCCGGCTGTTGTACTTTTTCTATCTTATGCAGTTCAATAGTAAATTTTGTTCCCTTTTCAGGCTCACTTTCTAGTGTGATGCTACCATTCATAGCTTCGATCAGCCTTTTTGTAATGCTTAGTCCGAGACCTGTACCCGGCCTTTGTTGTGATATGGAATCGGAAGACTGTTTGAAGGCTTCGAAAATAATTTGCTGTTCTTCTTTCGGGATGCCCGAACCGGAATCTTCTACTGTAATAATGAAGTTGTAATACTTTTCATCTTCTGTGGAAGCTTGTCCGTTGGCGGTGAGTTTCACAAATCCTGCATCAGTAAATTTAATGGCATTTCCCACAAGATTGAACAGTATCTGTCTGAATCGGATGGTGTCTAACAGGAACATACCATCAATGGCCGATGAGATACTGGTGATAAATTTAATCTGTTTCTTTTCAATCTGCGGATAAAAAATTTGTTGAATTTCCGATAAAATGTTGCGGATGGAAACAGGTTCGGCGTAAAGCTCCAGTTTGTTTGCCTGGATTTTAGAAAGGTCGAGGATGTCGTTGATGAGCGACAAAAGGCTGTTGCTGCTGTTTTTTATGGACAGGATAAAAGATCTTTCTTTTTGGTCTTTTGCCAATGGAAGAAGCAGGTCGGTAAACCCGATAATGGAATTGAGCGGAGTTCTTATTTCATGACTTATGTTAGCAAGAAACAATGTCTTGGCACGATTTGCTTCTTCTGCCTGGTTTTTAGCTCTTCTAATTTCAATGTTTCTCTTGCGGAGCTCCACATTGATGTTTTGCAGCCGTTCTTTAACTTTTTTCGCCACATCCTCGGCCTGTTTTCGTTTAGTAATATCTTCAATAATGCCTTCATAATAAAGCGTATTATCATTCTTGTCGCGAATAGCCCAGGCACTTTCGTTCACATATATCTTACTGCCGTCAGACCGTTCCCACACATCTTCGCGTCCGGTAATGATGCCCTGTTCTTCTATCAGAGAGGTAAAATGCCGGCGTTTTCTTTTCGTTTCATTTAAGTTGATCTGCTGCAGTTGTTCAAAAGAGTAGCCCAACATTTGGAGCAGCATTTTGTTAGCGAAAAGAATTCTTCCCTCCGGTGTTGTCTGATACATACCAATGGTGGCATTTTCCACAATGCTCATGTACTGCCCGCGACTTGTGAAAAGCTCATTGTTAAGCTTTGTCAGACTTTTCGTCTGCTCGGTGATTTTTTTGTTTTTAGCCGCCAACAAGGCATAGTTTGCCCTGATTATTTTGTTTTTGTATTGAATGAAAATAAGTACAACCAGTGAAATAAGTACGAAAAAGGTGATGAAGATAATGAGGAAAAGCCGTGTAGTTTTTTCTTCTGACAGGCGAACATGGTTTAGTTTGTCCTGTTTGCGTAACAGTACGTTTTCTTTTTCTTTTTTTTCAGCATCTAAGCGCACTTCCATCTCGCTCACCATCCGGCGGTTTTTATCAGTAAAAACTTCCTGATGTATCCCGTTATATTGTTTAAGGTAAGCGTATGCAGTCTTATAATCATTTTTCTTCTTGCTAATGTCCGAGAGCAGCAGATAAGTATCGAGTAGCAAGTCTTTTGCCTTTATAATTTTTGCAAAAAGCAGGGTGCTGTCGCAATATAGCCCGGCCATATTCAGGTTGTTTTTTTGAAAATAAATCTTTCCCATATCCAACATAGTTATGGCTATTCGACGCCGGTTGCCAATCTTCTTTATCAAAGGCAGGACTTGTTGTTGAGATAGCAGAGCTGAATCGTATTGTTTCTGTTGATAATGGACTTCACCGATATTGCTCAGTGCAATAACATAGAGAATGTCACTATGAATCTTTTTTGATAGTTTTTCGGCTTTTTCGAAATATTGCAGCGCTTTGGAATAGTGTTTCTCTTTTTGCTGAATTTCTCCGAGATGGAGATACATGCCGGTTTCGTTAAACAAATCGCCTTTGTCGTGATAGATTTTGAAAGCAGAAAAAAAGAAACTTTCGGCACGGTTCAGCTTTCCCCAGTTTTCCATAACTATTCCCAATTGTTGCTCAATGGAAGCAACGCCTTCCTTATCATTCAACTGGCTGTAGATATCGTATGCGCGCTGCAGCAAACCAATGGATTTGGCATAGTCGTTATAAACAGTCCAAACTTTACCTTCTCCTTTCAGGGTGAGTGCAATTCCTGATTTTATACCCAGCTTTTCATAAATAATTCTGGCTTTGATATAATATTCCGCAGCTTTTTTATAGCGGCTCCAGCTATAATAATTGTTTGCCAGTTTGCAGTAAAAACCAGCCTGCTTTTCTTTGCTGCTGTCTTTGTAGTAGGGTATTATCTCTGAGTACAAAGAATCTGCTTTGCCGTACATATACAAATCCTGATAATTTTTTGCAAGGTTCTCTGTGGCATACACCAGAGCCGGTTTGTTGTTTTGATTTTTTGCTAATTTAATTATCAACGTATTATAGATTAAGGCTTTTTGCGGATCTGAATTCTGATAAAGTGTAGTAAGTTTTTTTATCAGAATAAGTCTTTCTCCGGGAGAAAGCAGACTGTCTTTGAGAAAAACGTAGATGCTGGCGGTGTCTGCCATGCTGTCGTGGTTGTAACCATAATCTTTTTTAACCCCAAGGAAAAGAAGGAGTCCGAAAAGTACTAAAGCTATCCTTTTTCTGAAGAAATTTCCTGATAGGCGATATGTAGTTCTTTCGGGATTCATTTTTTACTGAAGCTTAGTGCAAAAGCTTTTTTAAAAATACGCAATTGTTTTTCAATGGCAACGACATCGAAATTCTTTAAATGTCTGTCCAAGTCATTGGTAAAAGCTATTAGGTTGGGCAGTTGGTAATCTGTGGCTATCTGTTGTAGGTGCCGGGTAAAAGCTCCAATCCTGTCAAACATTTTTGTATGTACTGCCGGTTCAAAATCGTACTGATACAACTGCTTAATCTCTTTGAAAAGCTCTTCTCCACGGGTTGACTCCATCAAGCTGAAAAGTTGCCGGGCGCATTCATCTTCATCAAATTGCCGGAGAAATTCCCGAAGGCTGTTTTTTATTTCATTGACTTGTCTGTTAAATAGCTGGATTACAAAAGCTTTAGACCGATCAACATGAAGGTTTTCGTTAATATTCAGAATCAGAAAAACATGTTTATTGTCTAAGTTTTCTTTTTCAAAGATGTTACGGGCGTTTTGTAGTATTTCCTCCTTGAGGCAACAAAAAACGACTAAGCGGAAATGCAAAATATTTTTCTTTGCAAGCGAAAGATCCAGCCCTACATCATCAACCTCAAATCCGTACGAAATAAAGACCTGCTTCAACTCGTTTTTTACGGGATGCGGCTGATTGATAAAAAGACACTTTTTCATGTTCCTGTCGGGTGATTTTTTTGTTTCGGGAGCTTTAACTGCCGTTTTACCGCCCAAAAGCACATCATGGAAAATCACGGAAAACAGGCTGCCTTTTCCGGGTGTACTTTTTAATTTTATCTCTCCGTGCATGGCATTTGCCAGCCGCTGACTAATAGCCAGTCCTAATCCTGTTCCATTTGTTTTCTCATGTGTCTGTGCCTGGTAAAAAGGCATAAAAACCGATTCCTGCTCCTCTAACGGAATACCCGGTCCGGTATCCTCTACTCCGATGATGAGTTTTATTTTTCCGGGGGTGTATTCAGGTTCGAAACGGGCGCTAATTGTTATTTCTCCTTTGTGTGTAAATTTAATTGCATTTCCAACAAGATTGAATAAAATTTGTCTTAATCTCGTTTCTTCAAAAACAATACTTTGAGGGAGATTATCATCAATTTTGGTAACGATTTGGAGATTCTTTTCCGAAGCTTCGGGACTGAAAATGTTCACCACATCGATAATTATTTTCCGGATATCGGTTTCTTTGAATTTAAGGTCAATACTTCCCTTTTCTATTTTAGAAAGGTCAAGAATGTCGTTAATCAGGCTCAATAAACTTTCGCCACTGGATTTTATGGCCCGGAGATAGTTTTTCTGCTTTTCGTCAGTTGTCATGGCAAAAAGCAAATCCGAAAAACCAATGACCGAATTGAGCGGCGTGCGTATTTCATGGCTCATGTTTGCAAGAAAGGTACTTTTTGCCTGCGTACTGTTTTCCGCTTTTCCTATTGCCTGTATCAGAGCTTTGTTGGTGTCTTTCAGCTCATTTTGTGCTTTTTCAATTTCATGGTTTTTTTCTTTTAGTAAATGATTTTGTCGGTTTTTGTTATAAAGATAGAGGCTGACAAAGGCCAAAACAATCAATACAATGGCAAAAGCACTCCAGGCAAAATAGAGAAGATATTTTTGTTTCTTCAGTGAAAGCATAGCAATTTTTGTCTGCTGTTTTTGTAGCTCCAATTGGCTTTTTTGCCTTTCGGTATCAAACTGAATTTGCATCCGGGCAATACTTTTCAGGACTTCCAAATTCAGTAACGAGTCGTGATATGTCTGTTTTAGTTTAAGGTAACTTATAGCTTTCTCATATTTTTTCATTCCCATATAAATCCTGAACAATGCTGTATAACCCTCGAAGAGGGTGGAGCGTGCACGGATTTTCTTTGATAGTTTTATGCCGGGTTCAAGATAATGTAAAGCTTTTTTAAAATTATTCATCTCCCCATACAATGCCCCTGAGTTAACATAGGAATAGGCCAGATTATCAAGGTCTTTGATTTCTTTGGCAAGTAGGATTGCACTTTTTGAATAGTTGAGAGCTTCACCGTATTTTCCCTGTTTTTTCAATACGTTGGCAATGTCGTTGCTACAAATGACTATGCCTCTTTTAGAATGGATTCTCTTGTTTATGGACAGCGAAAGTTCATAATATTTCAGGGCTTTGGTCAGGAAACCCTTTTGCTCATAAGCATGCCCGATGTTGTTAATGTTAATGGCGATGCCAAGAGGATCGTTCTGGTTTTGTTCGAGTTTCAGACTTTGTTTGAAATATTGCAGTGCTTTATCATTATCGCCAATCATGAGGTTCACATTGCCAATACTATTTATAGCAATAGCCATGCTTACGGAGTCGTTCATTTTAGTGGCAAGGCGAAGGGCTTTCAGATGATAATCCATGGCTTTTTGATAACTATCAATTCTACGGAAAATAACGCCGAGATCATTGTATGAAAGGATTAACAGCTTAACGTTGCCGGTTTCTTTTCCTATTTCAATGCTTTTTTTGTGAAGCCATAGAGCCATGGGATACCGTGCTTCGTTACGAAGTTGCTTGCCTGTTTCGTTAATCTTTTTCCCTGTTAGTAACAATAGTCCCGATTTTCGGGCTAAGTTAATAGCATTTTCAATAATCGAATAAAATTTGTTTTGGGCCTTAACAGTTTTCGTTTTCTCAATTTCCCGGAGTCCCCGGTCAATCATCTGAATGATTTGCAGGGAATCGGCTGCCCTGGCCGCCAATGAAGTATCTGTCTGCCGAACCGGGTAACTCGTAACCGGGTTTTTGCCAATCGCTACCGGGCATATCCAAAGGGTCACAAGCAAGGAGGCAAGCAGCAGGTAGGTTAATTTTGACAGTAACATGGTTGTTTTCACAAGGTTGAACAAAAAGAGAAGCAGACTAAACAATTCGTTTAGTTTGCTAAGATAAAGAAAATTTCTTTGTATGAAAAAGAATTTGCCGACCATTTACCGGCATGAATTTCTGATAAAGAAATTTTATTTATTTTTGCACGGTAAACAAATGTGAGAAGAGTAAAAATTATCCCTCTTACCTGAAAAATATACACCGTTTGTCCGAAAGCGAAGGCTTTTTTAACTTTAGCAAAAAATCATGGAATACAACACAGCACGCAACAAAATGGCTATTCCCGAGTATGGTCGTAATATTCAAAAAATGATACATTACGTTTTGGAAATGGAGGATCGCAAAGAACGAACTGAGGGCGCCAACCGTATAGTTGAAATCATGGCTAACATGCATCCGCAAATCAGGGAAGTCAGTGACTATAACCATAAATTATGGGATCATCTGTACTTTATCTCTGATTTCAAATTAGATGTGGACAGTCCCTTTCCGCCTCCCCAAAAGACGGTCATTATGCGTAAGCCTGAAAGGCTGGAATATAGCGAAGACCAGATCCGCTTTAAGCATTACGGCAAACATTTGGAAAAAATGATAAAATATGCTGCTGAGTTGGAGGAAGACTCGGAGAAAAAGGAAATTACCCTTATGATCGCCAACCAAATGAAACGGTCGTACCTGAATTGGAATCGTGATTCTGTTAGTGACAGAATGATTTTGAACCAGTTGGAGGAACTTTCGGGCGGAAAACTGAAACTTGACGAAGATGTAAATCTTGTGGCTACCAGCGAGGTGTTGGCAGGAAGTCGCAGCAACAAAAAGAAGAAAAGCACCCAAAATAAGAGTAACAACGGAAGAAGAAAAAAATACGGCAGAAAAACTTATTGATAATGAGTTCTTTTGAAATTATCGGTGGCAAACAGCTTCATGGCTCCATTCGTCCCCAGGGGGCAAAAAATGAAGCCCTGCAGATTATCTGTGCCACTTTGCTTACTCCCGAAGAAGTTGTTTTACACAATGTTCCCGACATTCGTGACGTAAACCACCTGATTGATCTGTTAAAAGGTTTTGGTGTTAAGGTTGATAAAACCGGCGAAGAGAGCTATCGTTTTCGGGCTAATGATCTCGACCTGAGTTACCTTGACAGCGATGATTTTGTGGCCAGGGCCACCAGTCTGCGAGGCAGCATTATGATTCTCGGTCCGCTGTTGGCGCGTTACGGCAGAGGTGTTATTCCCCAGCCCGGTGGCGACAAAATCGGCCGGCGACGGTTGGATACCCATTTTAACGGTCTGGAAAAGCTGGGAGTGGTCTTTGACTACAAAGAGAAGGAAAAACGGTACGAAGTGACGGCCGTCCGGTTGATAGGTAACGAAATGTTGCTGGAAGAGGCCTCCGTTACGGGAACTGCCAACATATTAATGGCTGCCGTTATGGCCAAAGGCAAAACGGTTATTTTCAACGCCGCCTGCGAACCTTATCTTGTGCAGTTGAGTAAAATGCTAAACCGCATGGGTGCTAAAATAGAAGGCATTGGCTCCAACCTGCTAACGATCCACGGCGTGTCCTCACTGAAAGGAACAACGCACACCATGTTGGCCGATATGATTGAAGTGGGGAGTTTTATCGGTATGGCCGCCATGACACATTCGTCTGTTACCATCGAAAATGCCAGGCTCAGCAATTTAGGGATGATTCCTAAAGTTTTCCGCCGCATGGGTATTCATCTCGAACAAAAAGGCGAGGATATTTTCGTGCCGGCGCAGGAGCATTATTCCATTGAAACGTTTATTGATGGTTCCATAATGACCATTGCCGATGCGCCGTGGCCGGGATTTACGCCTGACCTTATCAGCATTGTGCTGGTGGTGGCCATTCAGGCCGACGGTAGCGTATTGGTACATCAGAAAATGTTTGAGAGCCGCCTTTTCTTTGTGGATAAACTCATCGATATGGGAGCGCGGATAATTCTTTGCGACCCACACCGGGCCACGGTCATTGGCCTTGACGGAAGTCAGCCTTTGCGTGGCATTCGCATGAGTTCGCCTGATATTCGTGCCGGCGTTGCGTTGCTTATCGCCGCTTTGTCAGCCGAAGGAATCAGTATCATCGATAACATCGAACAAATTGACCGTGGCTACCAGCACATCGACGAACGGTTGCGCAAACTGGGAGCTTCCGTTGAGCGGATTTCCTGATTCAACAACCTTTTTTTTGTTTTCCTTCGAAAGATAGTTTTTATCTTAATTTATGCCGCTAATGACACACATTTAGGGTATCAATAGTCTTGGGATTTACCGATATCTGTTGCTCAAAACTTATCTGCAGCAAAGAAATTCATTAGCTTTGCAAAAAATTGTCAGTTAGCCGGTTTCTACCTGTCATTATGACGGCAATTAACTATTGGCAAAAAATTTGTGAAAGGCAATGAAAATCTAAAAGAGCGTACGAAAAATATGGACACGAAAAAGCAAGATAAAAATATAAAGCAGGAAGCGGCGGAAGATGTAACCATTGAAAATCAGCCGGATAGGGAGAAAGAAACAATAGAAGAAAAAACCACTGAACCTGTTGCCAAAAAAGAGGAAAAAAAGAGCAAAAAGTCCTCATCGCAAAAAAAACTGGAGACACTTCAGGAAAAATACGATGAGCTGAATGACAAGTATATGCGCTTGTATTCCGAATTTGACAATTACCGGAAACGGACGGCAAAAGAGCGGATCGAATTACAGAAATCCGCTTCACGCGAAGTTATTCTCGATATTCTGCCGGTAGTGGACGACCTGGAGCGTGCCATTAAGTCTTTTGAGGAGCATCAGCTGAGCGAAGAAGCTAAAAAAGGAATTGAACTTATTAATAATAAGCTGATTACTATTCTTCGTCAAAAGGGACTCAAGGAAATTGAAGCCATTGAGCAGCCTTTTGATACCGATTATCATGAAGCCATTACCAATATTCCGGCTCCATCCAAAAAGATGAAAGGCAAAATTATGGATGTAATCCAGAAAGGCTATACCCTGAACGGGAAAGTGATTCGTTATGCAAAAGTTGTGGTAGGCCAGTAACATTCTTGAGAAAAAATAATTCCTGAAAGGAAAAAGCTGAGATGAATAAACGCGATTATTATGATGTACTCGGGATTTCGAGAGATGCCTCGGCAGCCGAAATAAAGAAAGCTTACCGGAAGATGGCAATTAAGTACCATCCCGATAAGAATCCTGACAACAAAGAAGCGGAAGAGATGTTTAAAGAAGCTGCCGAGGCATACGAGGTGCTGAGTAATCCCGAAAAACGCAGCCGCTATGACCAGTTTGGCCATGCCGGTGTAGGTAGTGCTGCCGGTGGTGGCGATTTCTCCGGAGGCGGTATGTCCATGGATGACATTTTCAGCCATTTTGGAGATATCTTCGGCGGACATTTCAGTTTTGGCGGTAGTTCATTTGGCGGCGGTTCGTTTGGTGGCAGTTCATTCGGCGGAGGTTCTGGCAGACGGCGGGTCAACAAAGGTTCCAACCTTCGTGTCAGGGTTAAACTGACGCTGGAAGAAATGGCTCATGGTGTTGAGAAAAAGATTAAAATTAAAAAATATGTTCCCTGCCATGCCTGTAACGGTACCGGTGCCGAAAAAGGGACGCAACCTGCCACCTGTCCGACCTGTCATGGTTCGGGACATGTAACCCGCATTACCAATACCTTTCTCGGACAGATGCAAACATCTTCCACTTGTCCGCAGTGTGGAGGTGAGGGACTAATTATTACCCGAAAATGTACCGTCTGTCAGGGACACGGTATTGTGAAATCGGAAGAGGTGGTTACCATCAATATTCCTGCCGGTGTAAATGAGGGTATGCAGCTGAGTATGAGTGGGAAAGGGAACGCAGCTGCCCGTGGAGGAATCCCCGGCGATTTGATTATTCTTATCCAGGAAGAACCGCATCCCGAATTAAAACGTGATGGTAATAATATTTTGTATGATTTATACATCAGCTTTCCGGATGCTGCTCTCGGCACCAGCGTGGATATTCCTACCGTGGATGGCAAAGCCCGCATTAAAATTCCTGCCGGAACACAGGGAGGCAAGGTGCTGCGATTGAAAGGAAAAGGACTTCCCGATGTAAACAGTTACGGGAAAGGCGACCTTTTGATTAATGTGAATATATGGACGCCCCGGAGCCTGAATCATGAGGAGAAAAAAATTCTTGAAAACCTGAAACATTCTCCTAATTTCAAACCTAATCCTACTTCCAAAGATAAAAGCTATTTTGCCCGCATGCGGGAATTCTTCTCTTAATTCATGTACAAACTACGGATCATAAATATCAGCAAACATTTCGAGAAGCATCTGGCTTTGGATAAAGTGAGTATGGATATTTCCGATGGCTCTATTTATGGTTTGCTGGGCCCCAATGGTGCGGGGAAGACCACGCTTCTACGTATCATCAACATGATTAGCGCTCCCGATGAGGGAGAGATTCTGCTTGATGACAGACCGCTCAGCCAGAAAGATATTATTAAAATCGGTTATTTGCCGGAAGAAAGAGGTCTGTATAAAAAGATGAAAGTGGGCGAGCAGGCACTTTATCTTGCTCGTCTGAAAGGTATGCCGGCGATAGAAGCACGGCAAAAACTGAAATATTGGTTTGACCGCTTTGAGATTTCCGGCTGGTGGAACCGGAAAGTGGAAGAACTTTCAAAAGGAATGCAGCAAAAGGTACAGTTTGTCATTACCATTCTGCACGATCCCAAGCTTCTCATTTTCGATGAACCTTTCAGCGGCTTCGACCCTATCAATGTCAACCTGCTGAAAGATGAGATTTTACATTTAAAAGAGGAGGGAGCCACCATTATTTTTTCCACCCACAACATGGCATCCGTAGAGGAGTTGTGCGACCATATCGCGCTAATCAATAACGGTAAAAAGATACTTTCGGGTGAAATAAATGAGATAAAAAATCGCTTTAAAGCAAATATTTTCGAGGTGTGTTTTCGTTCGGCATCCCAAAACGAGATTGTCCTGCCACCGGAAGCTTTCCTGAAAATGGAAACAAAACAAAAGGATGAGGTGTTTACGTTATCCGTTAAATTACTGAATGGCAGCACGCCTAATGATTTGTTGCAACATATTATGGCACAGGCAGAGATTACTTCCTTTCGGGAAATTCTCCCGTCCATTAACGAAATCTTTATCCGGCAGGTAAGCCACTAAAGTCTGAAAGCAGTTGATTTTTTAGGTGGCCGGGCGGGTGCTCCGCTCTATTCCGGCATGGCAAACCGGTGTTCCGCTACGGTGGCTCACGAGCTTCTTCCGGTCGCTGTCAGCCACCTGCTCCACATCTGTTTTGCCATGCCGGCGATGCCGCTGCGCCCCCTGCCACAGGAATACGGGGCTAATAAAGAGATTTTTCCCGCTTAGGCTTTTACCAATTCATAATTCACATTAACCAGCAAATCGGCTTTCTGATGAAGAGATTGTACGGCTTTGTGTTCCGCTTCCAGCGTCTGCATGCGTTGTTCATCGTTTTTCTCCTTCCCGCGCGAAGCCTGCGCTTTTTTTGTTTCGTGATAGGTGAGTTCAATAAACACATGCAAGTCAACGCCTTCGGTATTGATGGCATATAATCCATCCAAAACCAGCATATCTATGGTTTTGAAATCAGTAGTCAGCGTGTCCACCTGCTCGGTAACCAAATCCACGCAGGGCATGGAGGAGATGCGACCGTTTTTGAAGTCGTCCACGGTCTTTTGAACTGTTTCCCAGTCAATCTCGTTGAGTCCAACCACATTGGCTATACCGTGTTTTTCGCGCCAGGCGCGGCGTTCCAGCGGCAAGATTTTGAAAAAGTTATCAAGGTGAACCGGTTTGGCAAAAATGCCGTACTTCCGCATCTCTTTGGCCACCACGTGTGTAAGCTCCGATTTCCCGGAACCCGATTCGCCTGAAATGGCTACGATGAATTTGTCTTTTTTATTTTTTAGAATTTCTTCCACAATACCGGCAGCTACATGGCGGTGTTTATCCTCAATTAATAAAATGTCTTCTAACATGGTGTTTATTTTTTGTTTTATTCGTGCCCGGGAATAAATTCCCGGCCTGTTTCATTTAGTCGTCCCTACAGGACTTGGCTTCAGTCCCGTAGGAACGACTTATTGTGTTTCCTATAAGTTTACTTAAAAGCAATCTCTGGAACTTCACTGGTCTTTACAAGTTCAATCTCCTTACCAAACGCCTTAATTTTCACGGCTTTATCGGTCCTTATGCTTACGCGATGATTATCCACTTCAAAAGTATAGTGAGCGCCCTTAAATCCCATCTGAAATGTCAGTTTTTCCCAGGTTTCGGGCAACTGCGGATGGACTTCCAACTGTTCATTTTTCAGGTTGATACCACCGTAAGTGTTCAGCGCAATCATAATGGTTCCGGCCATCACTCCGGCATGGATGCCTTCGCCCGTAGTGCCGCCCTGTATGTCGTTGTAATCGCTGGAAAGGGCATCTGAGAAAAGTTCCCATCCCAGCTTATTGTCGCCGGTCATTTGAGCCAGATGTGCATGTACTACACGGCTTAGCGTGGAGCCGTGGGATGTGCGTGCCAGGTAATATTTCAGATTTTTCTGCAAATAATCTTCCGGCAATTCATAACCCATATCAGCCAACAGGGTATCTACCTCTTCTTTTTCTAAGTTGTAAAAAGTCATGAGCATGTCGGCCTGTTTGGCCACTTTGTATTCGTCAGCTGATTTCCCTTCGGCTTTCAGCAAACGGTCCATCCGGTAAACATTGCCATATTTTTCCCTGTAGTAATCCCAATCCGGTTCCTTTAGCTCGAAATAGCCATCGTATTGGCCAATAATTCCTTCGTCAGAAATTACCAGCCGTAGCTTTTTACGGATTTCTTCCCATCCGGCAAGTTCTTCTTTCTGAAAATTAATGGATTCCTGCAAGTTTGCTTTGGATTTGTCACTGACTTCGTTCAGCAGCCGTCCGGCTGTTTTAAACAGCCATGCCACCATGATGTTGGTGTAAGCATTGTCTTTCAGCCCGCCTTTTTCGGTATTGGGATATTTTTCGTGAAATTCGTCCGGGCCCATAACACCATCGATACTGTAACGACTTGTTTCTTCGTCCCATTTGGCTTTGCTTTCCCAAAACCGGGCGATTTCCAGAAATATCTCCAGTCCATATTGCTCCAAAAACATTTTGTCCTGCGTAATGTGATAATATTTCCATACATTGTAAGCCACCGCGAGGGATACGTGCCTTTGCAGAGAAGAATGATCGGGGCCCCATTCACCCGACACCGGATTCAAATGTATGGTCTGCGTCTCTTCGCTGCCGTCACTGCCGCTTTGCCAGGGAAACATGGCGCCTTTGTAGCCGTGCTCACGGGCATATTCACGGGCTTTATCCAGCCGGCGGTAACGGTACATGAGCAGGGAACGGGCGGTTTTAGGGAAATGAATGTCATAAAACGGCAGGATGAACAACTCGTCCCAGAAAATGTGTCCACGGTAGGCTTCACCATGCAGCCCGCGGGCAGTAACGCTGGCATCCAGATTTTCGTTGTGTGGCGAAGCGGAAACCATCAAATGGTACAAATGCATCCGCAGTAATTTCTGCGACAAACGGTTGCCTTCTAAACGAATATCAATTTCATTCCATACTTTTTGATATTGGACCGCAGAATCTTTCAGCAGCTCATCAAAAGTACCTGTGGCTTTTGCAGTGGAAAGGCTGGAAATCAGCGGATTTCTTTCTTCGCGGGTGGTGAAAATTGTAACTATTTTTTCCAGTTCAAAAATATCACCCTTGTCGATGTGCTGGTCGCCAAAGGAGAAAACCATACCCGATTCGGTGGTATGTACCAGGTTGTCGTTGATAAATTCTCCGTTTTTAGTCAGCCGCAGGCGGGCGCTTTCGGCAATTTCGATTTCCGACCGGACTGTTTTTACTTTCAGGAAAACAATCTCGCCGTCGCTACCTTGTTCAACAGGCTGTAAATGCTTTGACAGCAAGGCTTTGTAGCGTTCCACGCCGGCATTCTCGATGGCACCGTTCAGTGCGCTCCAGAAGGTAATATTTCCCGAATAGTTTTGTGGAATAATCCGGTAGCGCAAAGCGGCAACATGCGGATTATCCATGCTTACAAAGCGTTCCGATTCAATCCGGCTGATGTTTCCCTCTTCGTCTTTGATAGTCATTTGCCGCCTGAGCAGCCCTGTTTTAAAATCCAGGCTGCGGTGGATATTCAGAATTTCAACTTTGTTAATGTCGATCCACGGGCCGTCTTCAATTTTAAAACGTACAGGCAGCCAGTTAGGACAATTGACAAAATCTTCATTTTCGATATCTTTTCCCGAAATACGGGTAACTAACCGGTTATAAACGCCGGCAATGTAAGTGCCGGGATAGTTTATCTCGTTGGCACCGGCTTCTTCCATGGCACCGCGCGTACCGAAATAGCCGTTTCCTACGGTGAGCAAGGCTTCCCGCGAGCGTTCTTTGGTCGGGTCATAGTCGAAATATTCCAACTTCCAGCCGTCGGCTTCTAAGCTGTTTTTAAACCAATCATTGATTTTTTCTATATCAATTTCCGCCAGATTGGTTACCACAATGTCCGCTCCGTTTTGTTTCAGTGCAGCGGCATTATCTTCGCGGGCTACGCCGAGTACCAGTCCGAAATTGCCGTTTTTTCCGGCGGCAACGCCTGAGACGGCATCTTCCACCACCACAGCACGATGTGCTTTTACCTTCATATTTCTCGCGGCGGTGAGAAAAATGTCCGGTGCCGGTTTTCCGTTCAGTTTCAACGCTGCCAAAACCACACCATCTACCCGTGTCTCCACCAAATGCTCCAGTCCGGCCGTTTTCAGCACAGCTTCGCAGTTTTTACTCGACGAAGCGACTCCCACATGAATGCCCTGTTTTTTCAATTCTTCCATAAGAGAAACTGTGGAGGGATAAGTTTCAACTCCTTCGTTGCGCAGCACTTCATTGAAAGCCTCGTTTTTCTTATTTCCCAGTCCGCAAACGGTTTCCATATCCGGCGTATCTTCCGGTGTACCTAAAGGAATGTCAATGTTTCTCGACTTTAGAAAACTCTTTACCCCGTCGTAGCGCGGTTTCCCATCTACGTATGCGAGATAGTCGTCCTGTGTAAATTCACGGAAAGGTTCGCCGGTTTTCTCCGAACGGGCTTTCAGGTAATCATCAAACATTTTTTTCCAGGCATGGCTGTGCACCGTAGCTGTTTTGGTGATGACGCCGTCCAGAT
>CAZRAW010000001.1:0-58678 GCA_964598065.1 uncultured Lentimicrobiaceae bacterium | reverse complement strand
TCCACCGGGCAGCAGTTACCGGACTGAATTCATCAAATAATCGTTGTTTTTCCATGGATTGCGGACTTCTGTTTTTCCAAAAGCAAAAATAGTATAAAAGCGGCATCGGAAAACCGCAGGTGTTACAAAATTCACAAGATTATGTTTGTTGAATTATTTCTATCCCGCATCGAGCGTCCACACTCGAAGAATAGTCTACGCGCGAAGATTATTCGTTGGCCGGGGGATAAGCCGAAACGGCTTCTATACAAAAAACTTCAGTAGAAACAGTGCCGCCAAAATATACATGACCAAACTGATTTCTTTGTGCCTTCCGCTGAGAACTTTCAAAATCACATAGGAAACCATGCCAAAAGCAATTCCTTCGGCAATGCTGTAAGTGAAAGGCATCATAACAATGGTGAGAAAAGCTGGAATACTTTCGGTGTAATCGGTAAAAGAAATGTTTTTAACCGGTTCCAACATAAAAGCACCCACGAGAATAAGTACGGGAGCCGTTGCCGAAGCGGGGACCATCAAGAACAGCGGGGCAAGAAAAAGCGAAAGGATAAACAAGACGGCTACGATTAGCGTGGTGAGCCCGGTTCGTCCGCCTTCGGCTACACCGGCAGCACTTTCCACGTAAGCGGTAACGGCCGAAGTTCCAAGCATGGCACCCACCGTAGTACCGACGGCATCGGCCAGCAAAGCCCGGTTGACATACGGGAAACGCCCTTTTTCGTCCAGCATTTTAGCCTGTGATGCCACGCCGACCAGCGTCCCAATGGTGTCGAACAAATCCACAAACAGAAAAGTGAACAAAACGATGGCCATGTCAGTCGTGAAAACATGGGTCCACTCAAATTTCAAAAAAGTAGGTGCCATCGAAGGCGGCGTTTGGATAAGCGCAGTATGTGGCAGGGAGGCAACGCCCATGAAAAGTGCCAGCACGGTAGAAGAAAAAATACCAATTAACAAAGCTCCTTTTACCCGGAGAGCAAGAAGCACGCCCGAAACTATCAACCCGAAAAAACAAATAAGTGCTGACGGACTTCCGAGGTTTCCCAAAGTGACCAATGTGCTTTTGTCGTGTACGATAATGCCCGCCCCCTGAAGACCGATAAAGGCAATAAACAGCCCGATACCCACCGAAATGGCATGTTTCAGGCTCAGCGGAATGGCATCCACAATCAGCTCACGAACGTTGAGCAGCGTCAGTAAAATAAACAAAATACCTTCGAGAAAAACAGCCGTTAGCGCAAACTGCCAGCTGTAACCCATGGCCAGCACTACGGTAAAAGCAAAAAAAACATTCAGCCCCATACCGGGTGCCATGGCAATGGGCGATTTGGCATAAAACGCCATGATGAGCGTGGCGATAATGGATGAAACAGCAGTGGCAGTAAACACGGCATTCACATCCATTCCTGATTTCCCAAGGATAGACGGATTGACTACCAAAATGTAAGCCATGGTCAGAAAGGTGGTTGCCCCGGCAATGATTTCCGTCCGGATGTTGGTATTGTTAGCATGTAAATGAAAGTATTTCTCTATCATAATGATTGGGGTTGGAGTGACTATAATAGAATTGTGGGTAACATAATTTTTTATATCTGTCTGTTTAGCGGGGGAAGTTCACCAAAATCATTTAGATATTGCGTTAGATATTTAGATTCTTCACCTTCGGGTTCTGTTGTTAATTTTACCCCTAAATTTAGCCCACAGATGGGATATTTGTCCTTTATCTTCTCATACCTTTTTCCGGCATCATGTTGTTCTGAAGAACCATTCAGTGTGTTTATCAATTCGCCAATTCTTTCATGATTTTCCGTCAAAGCTCCTTTACCGATATATAAAACTCCTTCAATATCTATACAAAGTACTCTTGGAACCCGTTTTTCTGAAAAAAGAATGTAAATGCATTCATTAATATTTTGCCGGTTTAAAAAATCTATACGCCATTGGGCAAGTTCTCCATAAAAAGTATCATGTTCTACTTTAAAAACTTTATCAAAATTTGGTAACATATTAACTCCTTTTTTATTATTAAACATAGATATAAAATTTGGTCTCAATGATTTACGAAATTGTTAAACATCATACAGAATAAATTAAACGTTTTCATTTTTTTAAACTAAAACTTTATTGTCAATAATGGTGTGCAATTCGATAATGCTTTAGATTTAATCCCGGATTTAATACGTTTTAAAAAGCACATAAATTTATCCCATTTTAAGCATAATAATTTACGCAGTTCTCCTTCTTGTCCTCTCCCAAATCCATACCAAAAAGCTGGTGGCTGCAAGCAAAACGGCAAAGTCAATAAACAACATGAGATAATCCTGACCTTTCTGGAAAAAGAGATCGAGGTTCCCGGCCAATATCATAAAAATCACGTAAAATGCCGTAACATTTTTCCCGATAAATTCAAGATAAGCCGTGAATTTGTTGTTGACTCTTGAAACAATAGAGCTAGCGCTCAAAAGCCACCAGAACAGATAGTTGACACAAAACAGAAAGAACAGAATACCGTGATGATAGAACAAACGATGGTTTATGGAGACATCGAAGCCGAAAGGCAGACTCAATATTAGCAGGATTCCCGACAGGCTGAGAAGAATAATTTTGATGGTACGGCTGTGTTTAAACTGATCGGAAACAAAGAACTTTTTAAAAAGATAAAAGGTGTAGCCCGCCAGCACATACGCAAACCAGGGGATAAAAGGAAATTGTGCCTGTGGGTATTTTCCGTAGAAAAAGGGAAGAATAACAGAATCGGGAGCCATTTTCTCCACCGGAGGAATGATATATTGTAATAACAGAAAAACAATAATCAAAGCGAGGTAGGCTAATACATGGCCACGAAGGATTTTGATCAGTATTGCCATGGCTACAAGGCTCAATCCTGCGAGAATAAGAATGTCTGTACCGAAAATCAAATGCCAGATATCCGCAGAGGTCTTCGCCGTGAAAACATCAAAAAGGAGGATGGCATTTCGAGCAATATTCAACAAAACGCCGAGTAAAATGAGTTTAACTCCGCGAGATATTGTCCGTCTAAATCCATGTGTCTGGCGGGCAATGTAGTAACCCATAATGGCAAGAAATGTGGGAGCCACAGGTGAACCTCCCAAAAAAAGCGAGATTTTACCCGCCAGACCGTTCAGAATAGGTTGTTGGGCAAAATATTCAACCAAAACAAGCTGCACCATGGCAATGAGTGCCACCCCTTTCAAAAAATCTGCTGTTCGGCTTCGGCTTGTATTCATGGGAAAATTTTTAACAAAAATAGGGAATCAAACAGTTCAAGACTAACAAACCGCTCAATTTTTTGAAGATTCCGGTAACAGGGTCAGTGTTTTTCCGTTTTTTATCTCTTTTCGTAACATGATTTGTGTCCTGTATTTTCCATGAACAAACATCTCGGCCTGATCGGCATAATACGGACTGAAAACATTACCCGACTGGCCGGTTGGGATGATGGAAAGAGCATGGTCAGTATTGGAAAAATCTATCAGAAAACGGAGCGCAGGTCCTGAAGTTACCGGATAAACACCATGTTCGTTATACGTAAATGCCTCTTTATCAATCACCTCATTACTTCCCTGTATGGGGAAAGGTCCTACGTTAAAAAATTTGTCGAACGGTGCTTTTCGCCCAATTGGATGCACATTGGTCAGTTGATGTACCCGGCCCCATTTCCAGTTCGACATATCCGTACCCATATTATTTTTAAGAGCTACGGTAGTTTCCGAAAAAGCACGCTGAAAAATATCAGAGCGGGTTTCTACGGCTTTGGTTTTTACATTATCCCACCACACCGAATTTTTATCGGTAAACAGAGGCTCGATGGCGCTGCGCAACAGATTAGTACTTAGCAGCTTTTTAAAGTCCTTTTCTCCGACTTCGTCCATCATGGCATCCCGCAACACAAAATACAGCAATTGTGTATAGATAACGGCTCCGATGCTGGCCGTGTCATAATTTCCATCCCAGTTTTGTAATGCGGTTACAATTTTCGGGTCGCCTTTATAATCTCCAAGATTATTTAAAATGAGCTTAACCAATCTCAAATCTCTGGCGGAATGGGTGTCAAGCTGAATTTTTTCCATCTCTTTGATCGTCCATTTTGGTTGGGAAAGAAGCATTTTCCTAACGCGTCTCGCACGGTATCCGGGGGAATAATATCCGGGATAAATTATGCCATCAACAGCAGGCGGTGCATTATTGGAAGTATTCAGAATACCATCCGGCGGGTTTACTGATTGTGGATTTTTTGCAAAGGGATAAAATCCGGTGATGTCGTCTTTTCCACTGGCACCATCCATAATCATGCGGGGATTTGTGCCTGCCGGATGAATGGGTATTTTCCCCGCACCCCACATGGCAATATTGCCATCCGTATCACCGTAAGCTACATACAAACCCACAATATCGATTAAAGAAACGCCCTTTTCAAAACTTTTCATGTCGGTGGCATTATTCATTTGATAAAGTGCCTCCATGGCAGTTGTTTTCAGATGCATGGGCGCCCACCAAAGGCTTATCGGCACTTTCGGATTATCGGTTATGTCTCCGTAAACAGGATTGAGAATGGGACCGTGAATGGTATAACGGATATCGAAAGGAACATTTTTGCCACCTTTTACTTTAATAATTTGATGGTCAACACGGTAATTCAGCCATTTTCCGGCATGCAGGTATTGATTGGGATTTTCCGGATTTTGCTGCTCGGCATACAAGTCCATGTTGTCGAAAGGAAAAATCGTTAACCCCCAGCCATAATGGTTGTTATGTCCCACGAGGGCAAAAGGAACCCCGGCAAGGTAGTAGCCGTAAAGATTAAAGCCGGGATATTGGATATAAGCTTCGTACCATACAGAAGGCTGAGAATATTTTATATGAGTGTCATTGGCGAGAAGCACTTTCCCCGATTTTGAATGTTCTTTGCTAACCACCCAGTTGTTGGAGCCTTCCCAAATGGGAATGGGAACCAAACTTTGCAGTGATTGTACCTGTTTAAAGATTTTTGCAAGTTGTGTGGCTTTCTGAGGATTCAACAGATGAGCCATGGATGCGGAATCCACACCCAAATCTTTTAAATAAGCATTACCATATTTTTGATAAATCCGATAAACCAGCGGATCTTCTTTCAGGGCAGAAGTAAATGTTAGTGACATGTATTCCATTATCCCGAAAACATCACGAACCGTAAATTTTTCCGGTTTGAAACCCATGAGCGTAAATTCAATGGGAAGAGTCCTGTTTTTAATAAAAGCGTTTATCCCATCAACATAAGACTGAACCTCTTGTTTAACCGGTTCATCAGCTTCTTTCATAAAGCGTTCGGCACTACGTTCAGCCATTTTGTTCAAAGAGAGTATGCGCATATATTTATCGGTTTTTACGAGGCCTTTCCCAAAAATTTCCGCCAGCCGGCCTTCTACAACACGCCTGATCATAACCATTTGGAAAAGTCGGTCCTGTGCATGAACGTAACCGAATGTAAAATAAGCATCCTGTGCATTTTGTGCATAGATGTGCGGGACGCCGTAAGCATCATATACAACGGTGGTTTTGTCTTTCAGCCCTTGCAAATGTAGTTTTCCGGAATAGTCTGGGGCCGTGCTTCTCATCCAAAAATAAACGGCAGCTGCCAATACAACGACCACAAGCGCAACGATGAGTAAGATCCTTTTAAAGATTTTCATTTTTCTGTTTTTTTTAGAGTTCTGTGTTTCAGGTATTATCGGATTTCAAATATACTCTATAATTTGTAAAACCGAAAAAAAAGAGAAACTTTTTTGCCCGCTTGTGGTTTTGCAGCCATGTAATACCGCTCTTTTACAAAGTATTTTATTTGTTATAACCCGGAAACCGGAAAAGCAAATTCCAAACCACAAAACTCAAATAAAATTCCAATAATCAATATCAAAATTCTAAACAATCGGGGTTCCGTTTGAAAATTGGTTTTTTCGAACTTGTTATTTATGCTTTAACCCCCTAAGAAATCGGACATTATGGATAGACTCTATCTAGTGTCAATTTCATTACTTCTACAACTATTTGTTAATCCGGAAAACCCGGGTCAAAAAATCATAAGATTATGCTTATGTACCCATCTAAACAACGGTTGTTTTGCTTTTTCAAAGAGAAGAACAGCTTTTTTCAGGGATAAAATTAGTAGTTTTGTCCGTTAAACACAAATTCTTTCAGTATGATCTCCTTCATTTTAAATAATCAACTGATACAAACTGACGATAGGCCAGGTATGGTTTTGCTTGATTTTATTCGCTATAAAAGGCATCTTATGGGAACCAAAGCCGGTTGCCGTGAGGGCGACTGTGGCGCATGTACCGTGCTGGAGGGATACTTGGAAAACGACGAAGTACGTTACAAAAGCATTGTCTCATGCCTCACTCCTCTCGGAAATGTACAAGGCCGGCACATTGTTACCATCGAAGGGCTTCAAAAAGATAAAATGTCACCGGTACAGCAGGCTATGATCGACAATGCTGCTACGCAATGCGGGTTTTGTACGCCCGGATTTATCATGTCGCTGACGGCACATAGTTTGGCTCCGGAAAAATCGTCTCCCGAAAGGGTTATCAGTGCTATTAGCGGAAACATTTGCCGTTGTACCGGTTACATATCCATTGAACATGCTGCCGAAGATATTTCCTTCTTCCTGCAAAGAAAAGACGGAAAAGACCCTCTCGGATGGCTGATAAAAGAGGCTTTCCTGCCGGAATATTTTCACGGTATTGCCGGCCGGTTAAAGCAACTCAAGGTGGAAAACCAGGAAAGCGAAACCGGGAAAATAGTGGGTGGTGGGACAGATCTGTTTGTACAACAGGCTGATGCGATGGCTGTTGCCGATCTCTGTTTTTTGAAAGAAGATATGACACAAGCGGATGCTTACGCCATCGACACCATTGAAGTGGATACAGATAACGGAATTTGTCGGATAGGCGGGACTGTAACAGCTTCCGACATCTTGCACAAAGTAGAACTGCAGCAATATTTTCCACGACTAAAAGAATATTTCAAGCTCATTTCTTCGGAACCTGTCCGTAACATGGGAACCGTGGCCGGAAATATTGTCAATGCATCTCCCATTGCCGATTTGGTGATTTTCTTTCTGGCACTCGATGCCGAAGTGCATTTAAAAGCAAAAAGCGGCACAACACGAAACGTTCCGTTACGAAAATTTTATACGGGATACAAACAACTAATAATGAAGCCTGATGAAACGATTTTGCACATAAGCTTCCGGCTGCCACAGCAAACCTTTTTCAACTTTGAAAAGGTCAGTAAACGCCAGTATTTGGATATTGCGAGTGTCAACTCGGCTATGCTCTTGCAGCTTGATGACGATACCATTAAGGAAGTTCATCTTTCGGCAGGTGGTGTTTTTGCATGGCCGTTTTATGCGGAAAAAACAGTGAGTTTTCTGAAAGGAAAGACGCTCACGCCGGAGCTAATTAAAGATGCAGCAGCAGTTCTGACTTCGGAAGTTGCACCCATCAGCGATATTCGCGGAAGCAAAGAATACAAAAGTCTGTTGCTCCGTCAGCTTTTCTTTGTGCATTTCGCGGAAATGTTTCCAAAACAATTTACTCCGGATGTTTTATTTTCTAAAATTATGGCATCATGAAAAATATTGATTCCAAAGGACATGTAACAGGCAAATCAATTTATCTCGATGACATCCCGGTAAGGCAAAACACTTTGTATGCCGCTGTGCTGGACGCAACGGTTGCCCACGGGAAAATCCGTTCGCTAAAAGTAACGGAAGCCGAAAAACATCCCGGCGTAGTCCGTGTTTTTACATTTAAAGATATCCCCGGAGAAAACCAGATTGGTGGCATCATTCCCGACGAAACACTGCTGGCTGAGGATGAAGTCACGTTTCAGGGAGAACCGGTGGCCATAGTGGTGGCCGAGAGCGATTTCATTGCCCGCGAGGCACGTAAAAAAATCAAAGTCAGTTATGAAAATTTAGAGGCTGTTACCGATCCGCGCAAAGCAGCTGAAAAGGGGCTGCTTTTAATGCCGCCGCGTACTTTTGCCATGGGTAATCCGGAGAAACGATGGAAAGATTGCCGGTATGTTTTCGATGGAAAAGTGGAGATTGGTGGTCAGGAGCATTTGTATATCGAAACACAAGGCTCTTATTGCTTTCCGCTGGAAAACGGAAATCTTATGGTTTATTCGTCCACTCAAAGTCCGACGGTTGTACAACGTGCCGTTGCCAAAGTGCTGGGGGTTGCCATGCACAACGTTCAGGTAGATGTAACCCGGCTGGGGGGCGCTTTTGGTGGAAAAGAAGACCAGGCAACCGTCTGGGCCTGCTTGACATCGCTGGCAAGCTATCATTTACAAAAACCTGTAAAACTGGTGCTTTCGCGACACGACGACATGCGCATGACGGGGAAAAGGCACCCTTACTCCTCCGATTTTAAAATCGGTTTGTCGGAAGATTTAAAGATTTTGGCGTACGAAGTTACCTATTACCAAAATGGTGGAGCGGTCAATGACCTCTCGCCTGCTATTTCGGAACGGACATTGTTTCATACCACCAATTCCTATTTTATTCCCGATACAAAAGCTACTATTTACAGCTGCAAAACCAACCTGCTACCCAACACGGCCTTTCGCGGCTTCGGTGGACCACAGGGCATGTTTACCATCGAATCGGCCATTGCCAAAGCCGCCACAGAGTTAGGCGTACCCGCCAGCACTATTCAGGAAAAAAATCTGCTGAAAGAAAACGATTACTTTTATTACGGACAAAAAGCCGAACAGGTAAATATCGGAAAAACATGGAAAACAGCCTTTCGGGAATTCAAAATTTTGCAAAAACAGAAAGAGATTGATGACTTTAACCTGAAAAACAGATTTGTAAAAAAAGGGCTGGCACTGATGCCGGTAACTTTTGGAATATCATTTACAAACACTATGATGAACCAGACTCGGGCTTTGGTGCATGTTTATACGGATGGTAGCGTGGGCGTCAGTACGGGTGCTATCGAAATGGGGCAGGGTGTGAATACAAAAATGGTACAGGTAGCTGCGCTGGCGCTTGGCATTGCTCCCGAACGGATTAAAATGGAAAGTACTAATACTACGCGTGTAGCCAATACTTCACCTACCGCGGCCAGTACCGGAGCCGACCTTAACGGACAGGCTGTTTTAGCAGCCTGCAAAGTCATCGTGCAACGGCTTAAAAAAGTTGCTGCCGATATAAATGGTGTCAAATCCGTAGAAATTGAATTGCGGAATGAACAGGTCTTTGCCGGCGGAAAAGTAACTAAAGTCCGTTGGGAACAACTTGTTACGGAAGCCTGTTCCCAACGTGTAAAGCTCTCGGAAACAGGACATTACTCCACACCTATTATCTATTTCGATAAGGAAAAAGGCAAGGGTCATCCCTTTGCTTACCATGTTTATGGTACGGCTGTTCTCACGGCCAAAGTAGATTGCCTGCGGGGTATTTATGAAATAGAAGAGGTGCAGATTATCCACGATTTTGGCAAAAGCATGAATCCCGTTATTGATACCGGCCAGGCAGAAGGTGCTGTGCTGCAAGGGATTGGTTATATGACCATGGAAGAGCTGGCTTATGATAAATCGGGACGGCTGCTGTCTAACAGCCTTTCAACCTACAAAGTTCCCGATATTTATTCACTCCCCAAAGTGATGGTGGTAAAACCGCTAAAGACTGCTGGCCACAAACTGGCTATTTTTAAGTCGAAGGCTGTGGGCGAACCGCCATTGATGTATGGTTTGGGAGCTTATTTTGCTATTCGGAATGCCATTCATGCTTTTAATCCGGATTTTGATACTTTTGATGCTCCCCTAACGCCCGAAAAAGTACTCATGGGGTTGTATGGGAAAGCAAGTGAAAAATAAGTAACAAACGAACCATTCATGCAACAAATCTTTTCATTCATACATTCGCATCTTTTAGAAAGTGGAGAAATTATTCTCATGACCGTGATTGATCGTGAGGGAAGCAGCCCCGGGAAGCAGGGTTTTAAAATGGCAGTAGCTTCCGGCGACAGTTTTACCGGTTCCATTGGCGGCGGTGTTATGGAACACCGGCTGGTAGAACAGGCCAAACGGCTTTTGAAACAAAAAGAACCTGTAAAATCTTTTCTCTCTTTTCAGGATCACGACCCACAGGCCGGGGCGAACCGCTCGGGCATGATTTGTTCCGGCGAACAGACTATTGCTTTTACACCGTTGGGGAAAAATGTTTTGGCAACCGTCAACGCCATTATTGAGGCTATTGGGCAACGGCAAAAAGGCGTATTCCGACTTTCGCAAAATGGATTGTCTTTTACATCAGGCGAGGAAATGCAAACTTCTTTCAAAAGCAAAATAATTTCGGAAAAAGAATGGGAATATGCCGAACAGGTGGGAATGCCCGACAGCCTTTATATTTTTGGCGGCGGCCATGTGGGACTTGCCTTGTGCAAAATTTTCAGTAATTTGGATTTTAAGATCCACTTGTTTGATAACCGCTTTGAACTCAACTCCTTTGACGAAAATCGGTTTGCCGATGAAAAGAAAATTGTTGATTACAACAATGTGGCTGCCCTTGTCCCGGAGGGATTTAATGTTTACGTGGTGATTGTAACGTTTGCCCACAAAAACGATGAGCAGATTTTAAGGCAGATGCTCAACAAAAATATTCAATATCTTGGGCTGATGGGGAGCGCCACAAAGGTGAAAACGATTTTCGAAAATTTAAAGCGGAACGGTTTCACCGAAAATCAACTGAAAAAGGTTTACGCGCCCATTGGCATTCCCATTAACAGCGAAACAGCTGCCGAAATTGCCGTAAGTATTGCAGCACAAATTATTTCGTTGAAGAATAAGGCGAAATAGTGGTGTAGGTTGGCATAAGAAGACGCTTGCACCGGAGGCGCTGGTATAGGATAATTCCGTTATTTTGCAGACAAATTTCTCCCATGGCAGAACAACAGACCACACCCGGAACATTTTTTAAACAGCAGGTGACGCATTATGAAGAGCAGCTCACGCAGATACAAAAAAGTATCCGGCGGGTGGCCACTTTGCGCATTTCGTTGTTTCTGATTACCGTGCTGGGTATCTATCTCACTGCCGGACATTCATTAACGGCAGTGCTGACAGTGGCTGTTGCCGGGTTTTCATTGTTCGGTTTTTTTGTCTTCAGGCATATCCGGCTTTACAAACAAAAAAAACGGGTTGAGAGTCTGTTGCAAATCAATAAAAACGAACTTCGTCTGCTCAGACGCGACACATCGCACCAGCCTGAGGGGCTTGAATTCCCCGATACGGAACATCCTTTTGCCCATGATCTTGACATTTTTGGGAAACGGTCGCTTTTTCAGTTGCTTGACCGCAGCGCCACCCATTCCGGACGCAAACATCTTGCACTTACGTTATTATATCCGCTGAAACAAAAAGAGCGGATAAAAGACCGCCAGGAAGCCATTGCCGAGCTTTCCGGAGTCCCTCGCTGGCGGCAGGCGTTTCAGGCTTTGGGAAATATCGAAGAAAAAGATAAAAACGTTGCTGAAAATCTGCTTGAATGGGCAAAAAATACAGGAACAGTTTTCAATAAGCCTGTTTACAAAATATTACTGATTATCACGCCATTATTAGGATTTGCCGATGTGATACTCATCAGCTTCGGGGTACTGACCTTCAGCAGTTTTCTTTTTTTTCTACTTTTACCGTTTCTCGTGCTGACACCCCGGCTTTCGCAAATCAACAAAACTTACGCCCATTTAAGTAAAAAGGCCTCTTTGCTGGAGCAATATGCCACACTTTTTGAAAAAATGGAAGAGATAAAATTCCACTCAAATATTATGAAGGATGCCGTGAATTCACTGGCCAAAGGAGATGTTTCTGCATTTAAAGCCGTCCGACAACTGTCGGATATTTCAAAAGCTTTTGACTACCGGCTGAAAATGTTTGCCGGGATTCTTCTGAACATCTTTTTTCTGTGGGATATTCGCCAAAGTATGCGTTTGGAAAAATGGAAAAATCGTTACGGAAACAGGCTTTCGCAGTGGCTGGAAACACTGGCGCAGGTGGACGAACTCTGCTCACTTGCCGGATTTGCTTTCCAGCATCCTGAAGCGGTGTTTCCCAAAATCGCCACCGGAAGTTTCGAGGTGCAGGGAGAAAGCCTGAAACATCCATTTATCGACCCGGCAGTGTGCGTAGGCAATCCGGTGGACATCGATGCCTGGAGCCGCTTTCATGTGATTACGGGTGCCAACATGGCCGGCAAGAGCACTTACCTGCGCACGGTCGGAATTAATTACGTTCTCGCCATGACCGGCGCTCCCGTTTTGGCCGATACTTTTGTGTTCACGCCCGTACAGCTTTTCACCGGCATAAAAACATCCGATTCGCTGCAGGATGGCGAATCTTATTTCTTTGCCGAGCTGAAAAGACTCAAAGAAATCATCGTCCGTTTGGAAAAGGGCGAAAAGCTGTTCATTATTCTGGACGAAATACTGCGCGGCACCAACTCCAAAGACAAGCAAAAAGGCTCAAAGGCCCTGCTCCGGCAGTTTATCCGGCTGGGAGCTTCCGGCCTCATTGCCACCCACGACATCACGCTGGGCGAGCTGGCAGCCAACTTCCCTAAAAATGTAATAAACAAACGTTTTGAGATTGAAATTGAACATGATCAATTGCAGTTTGACTACCAGTTGAAAGAGGGCGTGTCCCAAAACCTGAACGCCACTTTTCTTATGAAAAAAATGGGGATAACGGTGTAGGTATTTTTTCGTTTTATAATCTGGATTAATAATAAATTAGCTTAAAACACAGGCCTTTGTCAGCCAAAGTTATAATTTTGTTTTCCTAAAATTTCAGGGAAGCATGTTTTCTCCGTACAAGACCATCGTTTCTTTCGGGCTGTTTTTTCTGCTTTTTGCCGGGCAGGCTTTTGCACAGTATTCACAACCCGACACCATACATGCTTTGCCTATAAGCAAACCGATTACCCTCGACGGCAAACTGAACGAGCCGGCATGGCAACGGGCGGAAAAAATCTCCAATTTTACCCAGCGTGAACTGCACGAAGGTCAGCCGGCTACCGAACGTACCGAAGTGGCTGTGTTGTACGATGCCAAAAATCTTTATGTGGGAGTATGGTGTTATGATAATCATCCGGATAAAATTGTTGCCAGCCAGATGAAACGTGATTTTGATTATAGTACGGATGACAATTTCCAAATCATCCTTGATACTTATAACGACCGACGCAACGGTTATCTGTTTATTACCAATCCCAATGCTGCCCGGGCTGATATTTTAGTGTCGCAAAACGGACAAAGCAGCAACAGTTCCTGGAACGGTGTGTGGAATGTGAAAACAACGCGAACAGCAAAGGGTTGGTTTGCCGAATTTGAAATACCTTTTTCAACATTACGATTTACCAAAAGTGGAAAACAGATTTGGGGGATTAATTTTGAACGAAACATCCGACGCAAAAGAGAGCAGGATGTATGGCAGGGCTGGTCGCGTAATGCCAGCTTTCAACAGGTTTCAAAAGCGGGTTTTCTTGTAGGTATCCGTGGCAAGAGCAAAACTTCGCTTATTGAGATAAAACCTTACGGCATCACGGGTTTGGAAAAGGAAAAAAGTGAAAAGGGCATTTTTAAGTGGAATGTTGGCGGAGATGTGAATTACCTGATTACACCGACCCTGAAAATGAATTTAACCATAAATACCGATTTTGCAGAGGTGGAATCGGACAATATGCAGGTAAATCTTACACGGTTTTCTCTTTATTATCCCGAAAAAAGAGAATTTTTCCTTGAAGGGAAAAACTATTTTAACTTTAACCTCGGCAGCACTCAACCCTTTTATTCGCGGCGTATCGGTCTGGCACCCGACCGTTCTGTTGTTCCTATTATTGCCGGCGTGAGAATTATGGGAAAGACAGGTAATACTTCCGTAGGCGCCATGAGTATCGAAACAGCCAAAAAGGATACGCTTCCTCTGACCAACTACTCTGTGGTCAGGATAAAACAGGATGTTTTTAAAGAGTCGAGTGTGGGAATGATTGCCGTGAGCAAGCTGACGCCCGGACAGCAAAATTTTGTGTATGGTGCTGATTTCAATTACTTTAATTCGCATTTCAGAGGTAATAAAAATATTACTTTCGGAGGGGCGGTGGCACAAAGTTATACCTCTGACAGTACAAAAAAAACAGGTCTTGCCAGCCGTCTGTTTTTTGAATATCCCAACGATTTTATTGAATTTTCCGCTGTTTGGGACCGCTCTGGCGAAGGCTTTAATCCTGAAGTAGGCTTTCAGCGGAGAACAGCTTACCAAATGTTTAATGCTGATTTCAGGATAAAACCGCGACCAAAAAAACTTCCCTGGATTCAACAGCTCTATTTTAAACTTTTTGATTTCAACTACTACATTGATGACATAACCCACAAACTGCAATCGTTCTGGTCCGAATTCCGGCCTTTGGGTTTCCGCACCCGCAGCGGCGAGTATTTCGAATTTAACATCCAGAGAAAAGCGGAAAATCTTACCGAAGATTTCAATATTTATGACAATATCATTATCCCGAAAGGAGAATATTGGTTCACCGACTGGGAGCTTCAGTTTGCTACTTTTGATGGCCGCAAAGTATATGGAGGGGTTTTTGTAAACTGGGGCGGTTTTTATAATGGAAAACGAACCGTTTATTCCGGAAGACTAAACTGGAAGATTTCAAAACATGTGAATTTTAGTGCTGATTATCGGAAACAACTGGTATTTCTGCCGGAAGGAAATTTTGTCGTAAATGAACTGGGCAGTCGAATTAATTTTGCCGTTAACCCCGATTTGTTCGGTTCCATGTTTGCCCAGTGGAACAACGAAGAACAGGAGATGCTTATGAATTTCCGGGTTAACTGGATTCCCAAACCGGGGACAAATCTCTATTTTGTTGTTAATCAGGGTTACGATACGCAACAACATAAGTTTGACGCCAAATACACAACTATCCAGGTGAAGTTTGTCTGGCGGTTTGTTTTGTAATACGGCTTATGAGGATGGGGCGATGACAATCCAGCTAAAGCACACGAAGCATTCGCACGCCAGGGACTAATAAAAAATCACTTTCGTCCGTGGATGTTTTTCCCTGAATTTCTCCACTTTTTTCTCTCTCAATAAGGTGTGGTCGCAACGCAACAAGGTCAGCCGCGACAACGACATAACATATTTCAGGCTGCTAACCCGCGTGTTGTTGATGACCAACTCACGTAGATTACTCAGCCCGGCCAACGGTTTCAGGTTTTTAACCCGTGTTCCCGAAATGTTCAGCTTTTGCAGAAAATGCATCCCCTGCAACGAATGCAAATCTTCCACAGAAGTATTCTGCAGGTTGAGACTTTCCAATTGCTTCATAGATGCCAGACCTGCTATATTCCACAACGGACTGTTGGTGATACTCAGGTGTTTAAGCCGTTTCAGGCCTGTAACGGGAGTGATATCCGTTACGCCTGTGTTGTCCAGTTTCAATGTCTTTAAGTGGACAAAAATGGTTAACGGTTCCACGTTTTCTATGTCCAAACGATTGCTTATGCTGATTTGTTTCCGGTTTACCAACTGTTGTAGTTGTTCAGCCGTAGGCGGATTATCCAATTCCTTTTGCTGTGAAAACGCTTCCTGCCAGGGCTTTTCCAGATTGTTCCACCACAATTTGAGCTGTGACGTCTGAAACAGAACCAGACACTGAGGCAGATGCTTTTCCAGTGCAAACACGTTCTTTTGCTTTACCTGCGTGTTGTCGGCCAGAACCAGCCTCAGGCTCCTGTTACCGGATAGCGGCAGCAGGTCGCGGATGGTCGTATGCTCAATATTGATGGATTTCAGGTTCTTAAGCTTTTGCAATGGTGCCAGCGAATGTATCCGTGTGTTGCTGATGTCTAGTTTACGCAATGTCTGTACGGAAGCCAGCGGCTTGAGATTACCGATACCACTACCCGAAATGTTGAGATTTTTGAGACTGATGAGGATAGATAGTGGTTTCAGGTTGTGAATCTCACGGTTGTTTTTCAAATTAAGGTCTTTCAAAAGCAAAAGAGTATGGAGTTGCTCTTTGGTAATGGTCCCGCGAAGATGAACATGACTCTTGAAAATATTTTTCCATGCTTCCGGTAGTTCATTCCACCATCTTTCCAGTTTTTGGGAATTGTAGATAACCTGAGTTTGCTGGTTGATTTTGTTAAAAGCAGTAGCGGCTCTGTTGTTGATACCCGAATTGTCGCAGTAGATATACTTTAATGAAGATAACCGTGCCAGCGGTAACAAATTGGTAACACGGGTGCCGTTTATTTGCAATACGGTTAGTGAATCAAGCGTACTTAGCGGACGCAAACTGGTGATAGCTGTGCTGTCAAGATTGAGACTTTGCAATGCGGTAAGTTTGGCTATCGGAGAAAAATCTTTCACGGAGCTTTTGGCTATGTTCAGATCGGTCAGCCGGGTCAGCGAAGTTAGCGAATCTATACTTTGCAGCGGTGTTGCGTTCAGTTCCAATGTCCATAAGTGCTGCAGATTTTTCATGTCGGGCAGGCTGTCCACGCCGGTGTGTGCCAGGTTCAGTATTTCTAAATTATTCAGGTTCTCCACCACTTCAATGTTTTTGATTTCTGTGTAGGCGGCATCGATTTCGTGCAAAGCGGAAACATAGCGCAACGGTTCCAGCGTTTCCACGGGGCAACCTGTTATGTTTAACGTTTGTAGTTTGCTAAGGCTTCGTAAAGGAGTTAAATCATCAATAAGCGTATGGGAACAATTCAGCGAACGCAAATTATCCATTTCGCTCAACGGCTTCAGGTTTTCGATATCCAGATTCCCCGAGATGTCTATTTTGCGGGAATTTCGCAAATACCGGATAACCTGAAACAGCAAACCCGGATTTTTTAATGCCATTGTATCCGGTACAATCTGCACGGAATCGTTGACGACGAGCAGGCTGTCCTCAACAGGTTTTAAGCTGTCCGAATCCTGCTGTAAACTGTCGGGAACAGGAATAATTTTTTTTGTTTCCATAATGAGACTGCTGTCATTGAAAAAGATAATTTTATTCAGCGGAAGGCTGTCATATACGCGGATAGATTTACCGAAATAGTCTTTCCAGGCTTGGGAAAGATGGTTCCACCAGTATTGTATTTCTATGTCTTCGTTGGGTTTATCGGTATAAATGCTGGCAATCTTCAGGCTGTTTTCTTCCGCATTCAGATTAATTTCAATATATCGCAACCGGTTGTTTTCCACGCTGTCGCCATCAACAGTAATTCCTTTCAGATTACGGTTTAAAGTTACTTTAAAATAGATTTGCCCGCTTGGCATCAGCAAAGGCGTTATACTGTTGATATGAAAAGTAAACGTTACTTTTTTGAAAAAAAATACCACATCTTTCAGGTAGGCCTGCACATCCTTGTTGATAGGAACCGCACGATGCGCATCGAGGTCGCCCTCGATTTGTACCTTGTCGTTTTTAAAGATTTTCAGGTAGCTGTTGTCGATGATAATCTCCTTTTCGGCAGGAGGATTAGCAGGGTTACCGAGAAAGTTCAGTGTGCCTTGCAGATAACTAATCATTTGACTGCATTGCGTTTTGTATGCATTTATCTCTTTCGGGCTGAGTTTTACAATGTTTTCCTGTGCGGCAAGTGTACTGACGGAAAATAACAGCACCCAAAACAGTATGTTTATTTTGTTGAACATGAGCGGAAGAAATTAATGAGTTGGGCTTTTTCTTTTTTAGATACGTATTCCAAATTGGAGATGAGCCATCCCGAATTGCTGGTGTTTCGGTTAAAATAGCTCAGCTCGAAATACCAGTGTGGGATCTGCAAAAAATGAAATTTCACAGAGTTGATGTGTTCAAACTTCAGCTTTCCGGTTTTCATTAAATAAAAAAACAGGGTAAGATAATCCGGATGATAGTTTGTAGAAGCATAATATTCAATGTGTTTAGGGTCGTCGAATGCTTTGTTCAGGTTCATAAAATCCAGCTCGTGGCTTTGTGGATGCAGGAAATACTTTATATGACCGGCTTCGTTTTCCGCCGGAAAGAGGTTGTGCAATTCGGTATCGTAAACGTTACTGATGATCCATTTGGAACCCAGTCCGGCCTTTTCGAGCGTCAGGAACAGAATCAGGTTTACCGGCTGGCCATCGTTATCAAAAGTGGCAGATACTTCGGCATACCAGTTCTTATCGAGGAAATTCAGAAAAACAGGATGTTTCTTGTTGGTTACATCCTCGATAAAATACTGCTGTAACTTTCCGGAAGTACGTGGGTTTTGCATATCAAACATGTAGGGCAGCAGTTTCCTACGCAAGGCATTGTTATGATAACGTTTATCGGTCTTTTCCAACGGATTGCCCGAAGGCCCCTCTTCCATATTAAAACGATGCATAAACTGGTCTACCTGTTTGTTCATTGTGTAAAGATTGCGTTCGCTTCCCAACTGTCCGGAAGGAGCAAGCGTCTGGGCTGAGAGATTCATCCATCCCAAAATCAGAAAAATAACCGTAAAAATTTGAATTCTTAATTGCATAATCCTTTTTAAACAATGACAAAAATAGCCTATTTCTTAAAAATTAATTTAATAATACCGGCTTTTGAATAGTTGAAGGTTCACATGAAATATTCAGAAAAAAACGGAGGAATGTCCTCCGCTTTTCTTTACAATTTTTCACGAATAGTTTCGGTCTCCTTTTCAAAACCGGGTTTCCCGAGCAAGGCAAACATATTACGTTTGTATGCCTCTACGCCAGGCTGATCAAAGGGATTGATTCCCAAAAGATAGCCGCTTACGGCACAGGCCATTTCATAAAAGTAGATGACTTCACCAAGGGTGTTTTCCGAAATCTCAGGAATGTTTACTTTTAAGTTGGGAACACCGCCATCCACATGTGCCAACGTTGTTCCCAGCTCGGCCATATGATTAACTTCGTTGATGCGTTTCCCGGCAATGTAGTTCAGTTTGTCTAAGTTGGCTTCATCGTCCGGGATGCGTAATTCGTGCTGCGACTGCTCCACTGAAAGCACCGTTTCGAACAGGTTACGCATCCCTTCCTGAATGTATTGTCCCATGGAGTGCAGGTCGGTGGTGTTGCTCACGCCGGACGGAAAAATACCTTTATTTTCTTTTCCTTCGCTTTCGCCGTAAAGCTGTTTCCACCATTCGGTAAAATAGAAAAGCCGGGGTTCGTAATTCACCATGATTTCGGTGGTTTTTCCTTTGGCATAAAGCGCATTGCGCACCGCTGCGTAAGTGGCCACTGAATTTACATCGATTTTAGATGAAGCGGCGGAGAAGACAGCCATGTTTTGTGCTCCTTTCAGCAATTCGCGAATATCAAATCCGGCAATGGCAATGGGAAGCAAACCTACAGGTGTCAATACCGAATAACGTCCACCCACATTGTCGGGAACGACAAACGTTTCGTACCCTTTCTCATCGGCGAGTTGTTTCAAAGCGCCTTTTTCCCTGTCGGTGATGGCGATAATCCGCCGTTTGGTTGCCGCTTTGCCATACTTTTTCTCCATGTGTTCGCGAAGCAGACGGAAAGCCAGTGCAGGCTCCGTGGTGGTTCCAGATTTGGAAATAACCGTTATTGTATAATCTTTTTCGTCCAGTACTTGCAATAGTTCAGCGAGATAATCTTCGCTGATATTGTTACCGGCAAAAAGCATAATGGGATTCCCGGCTCTCTTTTTCAACAGGTTAAAATGGGGCGAAAGCGCTTCGGTAACGGCACGGGCACCAAGGTAAGAACCACCAATACCCACCACCACGCTGACGTCCGATTTTTCGCGAAAACGAGCCGCTGCTGTTTCAATTTTGGTTATCAAAGCCTCGTCCACAGACGAAGGCAGGTCGGTCCACCCCAAAAAATCATTACCTCGTCCGGTACGCTCGCGGATGGCAAGAAAATGGCTGTCGATGGCTTCCTGATATTTAAAAATATCCTGTTCGTCCACAAAATTCAGGGCGTTTTTGTAACTAAATTTCAGTTGTATCATAATGTTATTTTAAAGGAGCAAAAATATTAAATTAAGAGGACACCTCCACGCCAGGAGAAGCGAAAAGGGGAAATGCCCGAAGTCAGATGTTTTCGTCCGGATAACGACGGCGAAATCAATAAATTCCGGCTTTGGGGCGTTTTTGCCTGTGCTTCGATTCATGCAAATATTTTTTCAGAAACTCCATACGCAACGAGTCCAGCGCCTTCATCTCCCGGTTCATATCAAAAACTTTTTTCTGCCACCGGTCAAAGAAATGGTCATTGTTGAAGAAATTCATCATCATGGCCGAATCGTTGAGGTCGATATTGGGATTCCCAAATATTTGCGACATTGATCCGGGGAGATTTTCGCGAAAAAATGGCAGAAAATGACGCATGAGACTGTCAACATTTATGTTGTTTTCCCCGTTTTGGCTGTTGTAGGTCCATGTATAGGTGGAATCGTACCGGATAATGTTTCCGTTTTTGTCGTAAACTTTTTTGACTTTTATCCGTACCTGCGGCTTGTTAGTCTTGTTGTTCCGGCTGTCAGGCTGAATGATTTGAGCATGGGCGGCGATGCCTGCCAATAAAAAAAGAGCTGACAAAATAATACTTTTTATCCTTTTCATAGCATAGATTTTTGGTCTGAAAATACACTTGCAAAATTAACGCCACAAACAAATTTCTGTTGCTCATATTTTGTTATAAAGTGTTGGATTTAAGAATATTTAACAGAGAATTTCAGCAAATAATGATGAATGAAATAATCTGGAATCGATGGGGCAAAAAAATATCATCATCCGTATTTGTCATACGGACACATTTGTTTTTGCCGAAACACACCGTAACTTTCCGCTATTTTGTCCATTCACTATTCACTATTTTTATGCTAATCAAAATTTTATGTATAAGATGGCCCGAATTTTTCTAATTTTGCAGCCAATTTTTTGACGAATAAGAAAAAATCTTATCCTCATGGGGAAGAAATATCAGGAATACAAACAGTTGAACCTGCCACAGGTGGGTGATGATATCAGGGAATTCTGGAAAACGCATCATATTTTTGAAAAGAGCCTGAAAAACCGTGAAGGAAATACCCCTTTCGTATTTTACGAAGGACCGCCTTCAGCCAACGGCAAACCCGGTATTCATCATGTTATGGCACGTACCATTAAAGACCTGTTCTGTCGATATCAAACGCAAAAAGGAAAATACGTTCAACGCAAAGCCGGATGGGATACCCATGGCCTTCCGGTGGAGATCAGCGTGGAGACAACGCTGGGAATTACCAAGGAAGATATCGGAAAGAAAATCAGCGTGGAGGAGTACAACAATGCCTGTCGCAAAGAGGTGCTCAAATACAAAGATATGTGGGACGACCTGACCGAAAAAATCGGCTATTGGGTTGATTTGGAGCATCCTTATATCACTTTTGACAACAAATATATCGAATCGGTCTGGTACCTGCTGAAACAACTTTACAAAAAAGGGCTTTTGTATAAAGGCTACACTATTCAGCCTTACTCACCGGCTGCCGGCACAGGGCTGAGTACGCACGAGCTGAATCAGCCCGGATGCTACCGCGATGTAACGGATACCACAGCAGTGGCACAATTTAAGGTAATCCGCAATGTCCGATCGGAATTTTTGTTTGAAGATACCGGTAGCGATGTCTGTTTCATTGCCTGGACAACAACGCCCTGGACGTTGCCTTCCAATACTGCGCTGGCTGTAGGGCTAAAAATCAACTACCTGAAAGTTAAAACTTTCAATCCTTACACCGGTATTCCCGAAGTGGTTATTCTGGCCGAAGACCGGTTAGATGCCTATTTCAATCCAAAAGATAAAGACCTCGCATTTGAAGATTATAAACCCGGAGATAAGCACATTCCTTTCAGGGTACTGGCAAATTATCCGGGCGAACAACTTACGGGTATTTCCTATGAACAGCTGTTTCCCTGGGTAAAACCCATGGGCAAAGCTTTTGAGGTAATCACCGGCGATTTTGTTACTACCGAAGAGGGTACTGGAATCGTCCACATTGCCCCCACTTTTGGTGCCGATGACGACCGTGTAGCCAAAGAAACCGGTATTGCCCCGCTGATTTTGCTGGATAAAAATGGCGAAAAACGTCCCATGGTCGATTTAAAAGGTCGTTTTTATGCGGTGGAGATGCTGGATGAGCAGTTTGTGAAAGATTTTGTGAATGTTGATTTGTATGGAAAATACGCCGGTCGTTATGTGAAAAATGCTTATGACGAAAGCCTTAACGACAAGGATGGCAGCCTCGATATTGATCTCGCTGTTGCTTTGAAAAAAGATAACAAGGTTTTCCGGATTGAAAAACATGTCCACAATTATCCCCATTGCTGGCGTACCGACAAGCCTATTTTGTATTATCCGTTAGACTCGTGGTTTGTGAAAACAACACAACTGAAAGACCGAATGATTGCGCTCAACAAAACCATTAAATGGAAACCGAAAGCTACCGGCGAAGGCCGTTTTGGTAACTGGTTAGAAAATCTGGTGGACTGGAACCTGTCGCGTTCACGCTTTTGGGGCGTTCCGTTGCCCATTTGGGTTACCGAAGATCGCAACGAACAAAAATGCCTCGGCTCTGCCGCCGAGCTGAAAACCGAAGTAGAAAAAGCTATGGCTGCCGGCGTTATGGACGAAAACCCGATGAAGGATTTCGATCCTGATAACATGAGTAACGAAAACTACCGGACTTTTGATTTCCATCGTCCTTATGTGGATAAAATTGTTTTGGTTTCAGACAGCGGCAAAAAAATGTACCGCGAACCTTCGCTCATCGATGTGTGGTTCGACTCGGGCTCCATGCCTTATGCCCAGCTGCACTATCCTTTCGAAAACAAAGAAGTTTTTGCTAAAAACTTCCCCGCCGATTTCATTGCTGAAGGCGTTGACCAGACCCGCGGATGGTTCTTTACACTGCACGTCATTGCTTCCATACTATTCGATTCGGTAGCTTACAAAACGGTGGTTTCCAACGGCCTGGTGCTGGATAAAAACGGTAATAAAATGTCGAAACGTCTCAATAATACCGTAGACCCGTTTTCCACCGTTGAGAAATACGGCGCCGATGCAACGCGCTGGTATTTGATTACCAATTCACAACCCTGGGATAACCTGCGTTTTGACCTTGCCGGCATTGATGAAATCAGAAGAAAGTTTTTCGGTACATTGTACAATACTTACGCTTTTTTTGCCCTGTACGCCAATATTGATGGCTTTACTTACAGCGAAAAGGAGATTCCTGTGGAAAACTGTTCGGAACTTGACCGATGGATACTCTCCGAACTGAATTCGCTCATTAAAACCGTGGATGAGGCTTACGCCGATTATGAACCGACGCGTGCCGGGCGCTCTATTCAGTATTTTGTGAATGAGCATCTCAGCAACTGGTATGTGCGTCTGTCAAGAAGAAGATTCTGGAAAGGCAGCTATTCGGAGGATAAAATTCAGGCCTACCAAACGCTTTACCGCTGCCTTGAAGTGGTGGCACAACTCGCTGCGCCTATTGCGCCGTTTTATGCAGAGCGTTTATTTAAAGATTTGAATGATGTCAGTGGCAGAATAAAGGCCGAATCGGTACATCTCACCGATTTTCCCGTGGCGGATGAAAAACAGATTGACAAATCACTGGAAGAGCGCATGGAGCTGGCACAAAAGATATCGTCTATGATTCTCTCGCTGCGGAAAAAAACAAACATTCGTGTACGGCAGCCACTCAACAAGGCGATAATACCCGTGTTAGATGCCCGTTTTCAGAAACAGGTTCAGGCCGTGGAAGACCTTATCCTTTCGGAGACAAACATCAAACAGATCGAATACATCACCGGAGATTCGGATGTGCTGGTGAAGAAAATTAAACCCGACTTTAAAACGCTGGGGCCCAAACACGGTAAAATAATGAAACAACTTGCCGGCATTATCAATTCGCTGGGACAGGAGGAAATCAGGAAGCTGGAAAATGAAGAGATACTTACACTTGACGTGAACGGTCAGCCGGTTGAAATTTCCAAAGAGGATGTGGAGATAACCACACGGGACATTCCCGGATGGAGTGTAATCAGCATGGGTAATCTGACGGTAGCGCTGGACATTACCATCACCGGCACATTAAAAAATGAGGGCCTGGCCCGCGAGCTGGTAAACCGCATTCAGAATATGCGAAAAGAGATGGGGCTGGAGGTTACCGACCGTATTTCATTACAAATAGTAAAAACGGAGGCAACATTTGAGGCTTTTCAATTGTTTAAAGACTATATTTGCACCGAGACTTTGGCCGACCTGTTGCTCGTCGAAACACCTTTAAACAATGGTTTTGAGGTTATTGACCTAACCGAAGGGGCTTCTGCCAAAATAAAAATTGAGAAAAGGAAATAAAAATTGAAAAATATTTTGTATTTTTTGAACGGTTAATACTAATTATTAACACTAAAACATGAGGCCATGAAAGAGAAGAAAACAGAAGAAAAATTAAGGTATTCTACCGAAGAGCTGGAGGAGTTCAGGCAGATTATCATGCAAAAATTGAAAAAGGCACGTGCTGACCTCAAATTACTTACCGAAGCATACACCAACAACAGCGGAGCAGATACCAACGATACCTCTCCCACTTTTAAAGTACTGGAAGAGGGACAGCAAGTATTGTCGAAGGAAGAAAACAGCCGGCTTGCTGCCCGTCAGCAACGTTTTATCAATAACCTGGAAAATGCCCTGGTTCGTATTGAAAACGGAACCTACGGTATATGCCGTGAAACGGGAAAACTGATTTCCAAGGAGCGTTTGCGCGCAGTCCCACATGCCACGCTGAGTATTGAAGCCAAAACGAGACAACGGAAAAACAACATCAATAATTAACTGATGATTTCTCATAAAACAGTGTTTTGAAAAAGTCTGCTTTGGTAATTCTTCTCGTTTTGTTGCTTGACCAGACATTAAAGTTTTATATCAAACTTACTCTGCCGTTGGGGGGAAATATTCCGGTTTTTGACCATTGGTTTTACCTGTATTTTACCGAAAATAACGGGATGGCTTTTGGTATGCAATTTGCCGGTAGCTGGGGAAAACTGGCGCTGAGTGTTTTCAGGATACTCGCTATTACCGGAATTGGATTTTTGTTGTACTATCTTATCCGGCGAAACAGCAGTACTGGAATGATCATTAGCATGTCGCTTATTTTTGCCGGAGCTTTCGGAAATATTATTGATAGTGCTTTTTACGGTCTCATATTCTCACAAAGCACTTTCCATTCGGTGGCTACTCTGGTGCCTTTCGGACATGGTTATGCAGGTTTTTTACACGGAAAAGTTGTGGACATGCTCTATTTTCCGCTGATAAATATCGCGCAGTCGAGTGCTCCTTCCTGGATTCCCGGATTTTTGTTCGGCCCCGATGGTCATTTGGTTTTTTTCAGGCCTATCTTTGATGTTTCCGATGCCTCTATTACCATTGGCGTTTTCTGGCTTTTTTTGTTTCACAGAAAAAAATTACACATCTAAAATTTTAATAATATTTAAGGTTCTACTACCATTTTAGCGGATAAATTGCTTCTGCAGCATCAGAGGCAAATCATGGGGAGAAGTCAGGAGACCGGAGACGGAAGCTTTTCATTAATTCAACAGCTAATGAACCTATCATTTACACCGGTTACTGCATACTAATGAAACTATTGTCAGGATGCTGTTTTTTTCCGTCTTCCGGCTTCCGACTTCGGACTTCCGTCTTCCGACTTCCGTCAATATAATAATTACACGATACAGCGGTTTTCCACAAAATTTGCAGTAGTACCATATTTAATTTATATCTTTGCCCCAATAAAAATCCACTAATTATAACCATTTTATGGACAAAAAAAATATCGGCCACATTGCACAAATCATTGGCCCTGTTGTTGACGTTGTTTTTGATAACGAAAAAGACCTTCCCAAAATTTATGATGCACTGGTACTTGAGCGTAAAAACGGCGAAAAAGTTGTTTTTGAAGTTCAGCAGGAAACCGGTGAAAATACTGTCAGAACGGTTGCTATGGATTCAACCGATGGTCTGAGCCGCGGCATGGAGGTGATAAACACCGGAAACCCTATCAGCATGCCTACCGGAGAAAATATTAAGGGCAGACTTTTCAACGTCATTGGCGAATCCATTGACGGACTAAAAAAGGTAGAGACCAGAACCAGTTCTCCAATACACAGAGATCCGCCGCTATACGAGGAACTTACCACACATTCTGAAATTCTCTATACCGGCATCAAGGTGATTGATCTTATCGAACCTTACGCCAAAGGAGGTAAAGTAGGGTTGTTTGGTGGAGCTGGTGTTGGTAAAACCGTTATCATCATGGAGCTGATTAATAACATTGCCAAAGCTTATGAGGGCATGTCCGTGTTTGGTGGTGTGGGTGAACGTACCCGTGAAGGGAATGACCTGCTGCGCGAAATGATAGAATCAGGCGTTATCAGATACGGTGAAGCTTTTAAGGAAGACATGGAAAAAGGCGGTTGGGATCTTTCCAAAGTTGATTATGACGAGTTGGGAAAATCGCAGGCAACACTGGTTTTCGGTCAGATGAACGAACCTCCCGGAGCCCGTGCACGTGTAGCTCTTTCAGGACTTACGCTGGCCGAGTATTTCCGTGATGGTGATGAAAAATCCGGTGGCCGCGATATTCTTTTTTTTATCGATAATATTTTCCGGTTTACACAGGCCGGTTCCGAAGTCTCTGCCCTGCTGGGACGGATGCCTTCGGCTGTGGGTTACCAGCCTACACTCGCTACGGAAATGGGAATTATGCAGGAGCGTATTACTTCCACCAAAAGAGGCTCAATTACTTCTGTACAGGCTGTGTATGTACCGGCTGACGACCTTACAGACCCGGCTCCGGCTACTACCTTTGCCCACCTTGATGCTACCACGGTGCTGAGCCGTAAAATTGCCGAACTGGGGATTTATCCCGCTGTTGACCCGTTAGATTCCACTTCCCGTATTCTGTCTCCTGATGTTGTTGGAGACGAGCATTACAACACAGCTCAGCGTGTGAAAAACATTTTGCAACGTTACAACGAGTTGCAGGATATCATCGCCATCCTCGGAATGGACGAGCTTTCGGAAGAAGACAAGCTGGTAGTACAGCGTGCCCGCCGTGTGCAGCGTTTCCTCTCGCAACCCTTCTTTGTGGCAGAACAGTTTACCGGTTTAAAGGGAACTCTGGTTTCCATTGAAGATACCATCAAAGGTTTCAATATGATTATGGACGGCGAAGTGGATAAGTATCCCGAAGCTGCTTTCAACCTTGTGGGAACCATTGAAGAGGCAATTGAAAAAGGTAAGAAAATGCTGGCCGAATCTAAGTAAACTAAACTTTTTGATAAAAATACTCTTATTTCTCAACAAAAACCATAGCTGAAAATGAACCTTGAAATTATCACACCCGATAAAACCATTTTTAAAGGAGAAGTTGATTTGGTTCAGCTGCCGGGAATTGATGGCTCTTTTGAAATTTTAAACAACCATGCCCCTTTAATATCTGCATTGCAAGAAGGAATTATCAAAATTCAGAAAGGGAAATCGGAAGATTTTTTTGAAGTAAAGGCAGGTGTAATTGAGGTACTTAATAACAGAGTGCTGATTTTGGCCGAATAGTTTCTGCAACATTATATCTTAAAAAAAAGCGGTTCTTTATAAAAAGTAACCGCTTTTTTCGTTTATCCCTGAAAATGACCACCATACAAATGGTGATGTTTATGGGTGGATTGCTTAATAACTGCGAGGAACCGGTCATGTGATTTAATTCCCCGATGTTCCAGATGTCTGTACATTGCTATTTTGGCCATATCCTCAATGAAAATCCACAAAATACAATAACCCCAAACTAGTGCAACATTAGCCCAGCTGATAGATGTTATCATACCGAGAGGATAAACAACAAACAAAGTGGCCAATACTTTGGTTGCAACGGCTGACCACAACAGGGATGGAGCCGGGAACGGTTTTTTATAAAACGGCCCTTTTGTTCTGGTAACAAATAAGGTAAGATGCCCTGCTACTGCAAGTTTCAGAAAAATAAAGGTCTGGATTTGTAGCAGATTAAGATGCAGATATTCTTTGGCAATAATCAAAATCCCGAACGTTTCTATAACCCCGATTAATCCTAAAACGGTAGAGATACTCAAGACTCTTTTCATGTCCCATTTTACCGGGTTTTTATTTAAGAAAGTATTGTCATAAGCTATTGTCATAATCGGCACATCGTTGAAAAAGGCAAGAAGAATAATCAACAGAGCGGTAATGGGATAAAAATTAAAAAATATCATGGCCAGAACTACAAAGAACATGATACGGATGGTTTCGATAATACGATACATCGCATAGCTGTTCATTCTTTCAAAGATTTTCCTCGCTTCCGAAACGGCGTTGATAATCACCGATAATCCCGGCATGGTAAGAATTAAATCTGCAGCAGCTCTCGCTGCATCGGTAGCCCCGCTCACCGCGATACCAAAATCAGCCTGTTTCAGAGCAGGAGCATCATTCACCCCGTCACCAGTCATCCCGGTAATGTGATTGCCTGCCTGAAGAGCTTTTACAATTCCGTATTTATGTTCCGGAAAAACTTCGGCAAAACCATCGGCAGCTTCAATTTGTTGTTCTATTTTTCGACTGGGATGCTTAATATCCGAATCATCTTTAAAAATACTTTCTACATGTTGTATGTTGGTTCCTAACCCAAGTTGGCTGGAAATTTGACGAGCTATGGCGACGTTGTCACCTGTAACCATTTTAACAGTAATACCATTTTCTCTCGCCAGAGCAATGGTGGCAGCAGAATCCTCGCGTGGAGGGTCAAAAAGTGTTAATATGCCAAGAAATTGCCAGTCGCCTCCGGCATCTTTTCTTGCTACACCGAGTGTTTTATACCCTTTGGCTGCAAATTTTTCCACCTCCTCATTAGCCTTTTCAAGATCTTTACCTTTCACTTTACACAAGTTCACGATAACCTGAGTAGCTCCTTTGGTCGTGTTAAATTCTTTGCCGTTGGCATCGGTTAATATTGCCTCCGTCCGTTTTCGGACCGGATCAAACGGAATATATTTTTTAAGAGAAAACGAGGATAATAACTTTTTATCTTTCATCCCGGATACTACGGTCAAATCAATAGCATCGTTAGTGTCAGTCTCCGAGGAAAGGGATGCATACAGAATAAGCTCCTGGTCATCCTTTGCTTTGAACAAAACCGAACTACCCAGCGTTAGTTTATTTTGCGTAAGAGTTCCCGTTTTGTCGGAACATAAAATATCTAAGCCTGCGGCTTCTTCAATAGCTTCTAATCTGGAAACAATTACTTTTTTCTTTGATAGTACCAATGCTCCAACTGCCATGGTTACCGATAATACAGCCGGCATAGCCACAGGGATGGAGGCAACTGTTAAAATCAAAGCAAATTGAATAAGTGTGATAACATTATCGCCCCTCAATAATTGAACAAGAAACAGTACGGACACCAGACCGAGGCTAAGAAAAATCAGGTAATCGCCAATATGAATAACGGCTTTTTGAAAATGAGAAGTAGCTCCCGCACTCGATACAAGACCGGCGGTTTTTCCGAAATAAGTGTCTGCTCCGGTTGCCGAAACTACGCCAACCATTTGTCCCTGTTTCACAATTGTTCCGGAATAGCAAATATCATCCGGTTTTTTATTAACCGGAAGGGACTCTCCTGTCAAAGCGGCCTGATCTATGCTCACATAATCGCCTTCTGTTAATTTCAGGTCGGCGGGGACAATATCGCCTATTTTAATGCGAACAACATCGCCCGGAACAATCTCCATTGCTTCAATCTCTGCCCATTTCCCATCCCGAAGAACCTTTGCCTTTAAGGCCAGTTGCGCTTTCAGAGCATCAAGGGCATTACTGGCTTTCAACTCCTGCCAAAAACCGATACCGGCATTAAACAAAAGCAGAGCGAAAATAACAAAGAAATCGGTCAGATGTTTCACCGCAAGAGACAAAATTGCTGCAATTTCTATCATCCACGGGATAGGCCCCCAAAAATAACTGAAAAACCGGATCAACATGCTTTTATGCTTTTCGGGCAATGCATTGGGACCCAGTTGTCCGAGACGTTTTTTCGCTTCTTCCGCAGACAACCCTTTGGCAGAGGTGTCTAACTTTTGGAATAACTCGTCCTTACTCATTTTCTCTGCAACCTTTATTGTAACCTGTTCCATGTCATTTAATTTTAATTAATACCGGATTTTATTATATTAGCATTCCTTTAGTCTAAAATTTTGCGCAAATGCTCGTTTTCAATTTTGCGCAAATCATCGGAAATAAAGGGTAGAATCACACTCTCCAGGGTGTCCTGCCTGAAATTTCTTGCGTGTAACACAAAGCCAAGTAAAGCATCCTTAAACACAACGCCTAACGAAGAGGGGAGCTGAGAAAGGAATGTTTTAACCGGCTGTAATAATTGTTCGATTTTTTCTTTCCTTTTCTTAGTATCTTTGGGAAGCTCCTTATCCAAAATCTTAATGTCTTCATCAAAAGATTTTTTAACCTCCTGGAAATAATCCTGCAAATCTTCTTCAGCCTGGTTACTCAGGATGGAAAGGTAAACTTTAGCCGTTTTTTCTTCTGTCGGCACCAAATGTCCTTCCGCAACCTGGCAAGCTACAAACAACGTTATTAACGCTGGTACCTTGTATATAACACTCCTTAACTCCTGATCTTGTTTTTGAATAATTTCATTCATTTTTCATCTTTTTAATCACTGAATAAGCTTCTTTCTTAAATTATCCTTTTTTCGCTTTTAAAGCACCCCGGCTTTTATCATCCCACAGAAAATTTATATTAATTCCGGGAGAATGAAAGAAGCACCTTTATGTATTAGGATAACAATACAGCAAAAATAAGGAACTTCCTCTTTACTTTCAAGGAGTACAACAAAAATATAATAAGCATCCTGTTTTGTACGGTTAATTTTTATCCTACCATCACCGAAGTCTCGGCATAACGGAAATTGGTTGAAATGACCCGTGTGCTTAATGCCATTGCCATAGTCAGTGTCCCGATTCTTCCCACAAACATAGAGGTAATAATAATGGCTTTCCCGGCAGCCGTCAGCGAAGCTGTTATGCCCATGGAAAGACCTACGGTGCCAAATGCCGAAAACTCTTCAAAAAATAATTTAAGCAAATCGACCCCGGGTTCTGTAATGGTAAGCAGGAAAGTCGAAATAAATATCATCGAAAGGGAAAACAATGCGATAGAATAAGCCTTGTCGATGGTGCTAAACGGAAGTGTTCTTTTGAAAAACACTACGGATTTTTCTCCTTTTATGGTGGCGATGGCCGATTTTATAATCACGGCGAAGGTAGTTACTTTAATACCGCCACCCGTTGACCCGGGACCGGCGCCAATAAACATGAGAAAAATAAAGAATAGCAATACCGAAACACTCAGCTTGCTTATATCTACCGTGTTGAATCCGGCGGTTCTGGTGGTAACAGACTGGAAAACAGAGGTGACGGCAACCTGATACCACGGATCTCCCGCCATACTGCCTTTTTGAAGAAAGTAAAAAACAATAGCTCCTAACGAAATTAAAAACAGCGACATGTAAAGGGTTATTTTTGTACCGGTATTGAGTCTGCGCCAGGGATTTTTTATCCTTCTGCGGATACTTTTTATGCTAAAAGTATCCTGCATGGCTACAAAACCAAACCCTCCGAAAAAGATAAGAAAAATGATTATAACCTGAAGCCCGTACAGATTTCGGACACCGTTTTCGGCAAGGTTGTTGGAAAAGGTGGAAAAACCGGCGTTGTTAAAGGCTGAAACGGCATGAAAAACAGAGTTGAAGAGTTGTGTTTTCCAGCTGCCAAAATGAACATTACCCCAGGAAAAATATAGGAGCAGCGTCCCAATAGCTTCCATCAACAAACTGAATTCCACAATGCTTCTCAAAATATTTTTTGAATCGGACAATTTTTCGGTACTCAGGAACTCTTTAATCAGCGACTGATATTTTATACTTCCCGATGATTTGGAGAAAGTGGCAAAAAAGGTAGCAAACGAAATAATGTTGATACCGCCAAGCTGAATCAGCATCATTATAACGAGTTTTCCCTTTAGAGTAAAGAAGGTAGCGGTATCCACCACAATCAGCCCGGTTACACAACTGGCGCTGGTAGCCGTAAAAAGCGAGTTAAGGAAATTAAAATGGTGTCCGATGGTCATTTGGGGAAGCATCAAAAGGCCGGTACCGGTGCCAATGAGCAGCACGAATGAAAGTACCAGCAAGGTAGCCGGTTTCAGGTTTAATGCTGTAATTTTAGAACCCGATTTTCCAAGTTCGACAACAATAATAACAATGAAATAAAGCTGAAGCAGTAATAAAGAGTGATTATTGACCAAATCATTAAACAAACCCTTAAAAATTAATCTGTTGAAAAGAGTAGGGAAAATAATATAAAGTAAAAAGAAAAGTAATGTTCCTCCTTCAATCTTATTTTGTTTTATAAATTCCAACGGGTGAAAATCATAGAAAACAAAAATAATGTAACGGAGAGAAAAGAAAATCAGGCTAAATACCATGGTCCTCTCGGTTAAACGGAGGGAACTACCGGTTTTTGGGAATCCGTAATAATAAATTGCAACGCCAATCACAAAGGAAAGAACCAAAAAACTAAGCACATGAAAAGCCTGTGTAACAAAGTTTTTGCTGCTAAATATCCGAAGATTAATCTTCTCTCTTATTTTAAAAAGCCTGGGGGGCATAACCGACTAACTGTTTATGTCGATAAATTTCCGAATATCACGGGTACTACCAAAGACAACAATATAATCGTTTTCGTTGATGACAGTATTTCTGTGAGGAACCCCTTTAATATGTTGCCTTTTGATGATTTTATCACCCTCTTTCTCTTCCACTTCATTTTTGATGGTAACAAGGTTGATGTTATAGGATTCTCTGAGCTGAATAGATTCCAGTGTTTGTCCGATAACAGATTTGGGAGCTTTTATTTCCGTTATGGTATAGCCATCCGGGAGGTCGAGGAAGTTCACAATGCTTGGGTTCAGCAGTCGTTCGGCAACTACGGCACCTACGGCATATTCGGGAGAGAAAATTTCGTTTAGTCCCAGCTTTTCCAAAATCAAACGGTTTACTTTGCCTTTTGCCCTGACAATTATTCTTTTGATATTCAGTTCAATAAGGTTTACGGCGGTGAGCAGCAATTCTTCAAAATCTTCGCCAATAGCAATAACCACCGCATCGTAATTCTGAATATTTTGAGAGATAAGGGCATTTTTATCAGTGGAGTCTAATACAACGGCATAAGCTACATCATTGGCAATATAATCCACCTTTTCCTGACTCTTATCAATAGCCAGTACTTCGGCTCCTTTTTCGGAGAGTGTCCGTGCTATAGCTTCTCCGAATTGCCCTATTCCAATGACAACAAACTGATTATTAGACATCATTTCGCTTAGTTTTGAGAGGCAAATGTACAGAAAATAAAGAAAGTTTATTCCAGCGGTATAATTTATTCATATTTCAAAAATAAATATATGGATAAAACAGGTTAAGTTATCTCCAGTAAATCGTGTGCATTCACAAACAAGATGTCCCCCACCCCATCAAATCCTTCAAAATGTTTTTGTCCTTCATGTTTAAGCTGTTCGTTATAAAACCCGACAACGACAAGCGCTGCTTCGGAAGAGTGTTGCGCCAGTAAAGTTCTGAAGTTTATTTTGGGATCCTGCTCAATAACGGTAATATTTTTTCTTGAAACAGGTAGCCGTCCTCCCAGCACAAACCGGGCGATATTGTTTCTGGTTTCTTCCATTTTGTTTTTGGGAGAGAGTGTGAAAAGACTTATGCTGGCATTCTTCCATGCCGGATGCCCCAGAATGACATAGCTGAGAAGGATCATCAGACGTTCGTTATCCCTGTTTAGGTCACGAATCCAAATATGAATGCCGTTATCGTATTTAATATTCCTCATGGAACTCCCGAGAATGCAAATATCAAAATCGCCGGCCTGAACCATACGCAGGTTTTCAATAATTTGAGGAAGCTGGTCGGGCTGGTGCTTGTCGTACTCAAATATAACAATGTTGTTCTCTACGCCGGATATTCCGGGGGTCTGAATGATCTGAGCAATAGCAGAAGTATAAGAAGGAGAAATGATGGTGTCCACAATCATATTTCCTGCTGTTTTGTTTGCTTTCGTAATCAGGCGGTCCATAATTTGTTTTGCTTCTTTGTGAGTTTCACGTGAGTAATAACCCTGAATAAAATGCATATAAGTGCCAAAACCATGCGAATAGGAAATCCAGTTGAGCAAATCAAAAATCTTATCTCGTTCAAAGGTGTCAGATGAAATGCAGATGGCAGAAGGGCGCCATGTTCTCTCTTTCAGGGAGCCGCTTTGCAGGTAAACAATCAGCTTACGGCTAATTTGAAACATAACGCCATGAAAAATGTTTTCGAGTCCTCTTCTGTCCTGATGCATACGTTTCATTAAAAAATACAGCAGAAAAATGGCAACTACTGAAATGAAAGCATATAAAGGGTTCATCAAAAACATCAAAACAGTAGCAAAAAGAAACCCGGCGAGCGAAAAATACCATTTTGACTGGAAAGTAGGCCGGTAGGAAGGATCGGAACCAAAATGGTTTAGAAAAGATATCAGATTCATTGAGGCGTAAGTAATCATGAAAAACATGGAAATAATTTTTGCAACTGCATCCACGCTTCCCAGTGTTACAAATACCAATGCCAGCAAAAGAGTGAAAAAAGTGGCGCTTTGAGGTTCGTTGGTTTTTCCTTTGCCTTTGCCCAACAGCGTATTCATTTTTTCGGATGGAAAAGACTTATCAACGGCAATAGCCTGCAAGGTACGTGGCGCAACCAAAAAAGAACCAATGGCACTGGAAAGGGTTGCCGCCGCCAGTCCGAGAGGAATAATAATCCATCCGAACAGCGCAATTTTGCTCATAATCAAAGGTTGCGACATGAGCTCCTGTGGGGTGGCCGAAGCATTCAGCTTAATGACTACGAAAACATAAATAATCATCCCCGAAAGGGTTGCCCACAAAGTTCCGTGCGGAATGGATTTTTGCGGACTCTTTAGGTCGCCCGATAATCCGACACCGGCATCCATCCCTGTAAAAGCCGGAAAAATAATGGCAAGCATGATAAACAGCTGGTCCGTATTGCGCAAAGGTTCAACAACCTCTTTAGCGGAAGCAACCCCGGAAACGGGATGACCTAGGAAAAAAGCTGTTAGTGCCAACAGCAATATGGCTACCACCACATACAACATTTTTATTCCGAGAGAGGCTCCCTTTCTCCAAATGAGAAATCCGAGAATTAATAAAGACGGAATACTAATGGCCTGCCTCGGAATGAAAAGATCGTAATGAACCTGAACGAAATGGAGCAGCGGTGTAAATGCTTCCGTAAAAGCAATAATATAAAAAGCGACGCTGATGGCCTGTGACAAGTAAAGGGAAATGCCAATGGTGGCCCCGATATTTAATCCGAAAGAACGGGAAATCATATAATACTCTCCACCTCCCTCTACCTTTTGGTTGGTGGCAATCTCGGAAATAGCCATGGATGTGGGAAGTGTAACCATGTGTCCTATCAGGATGAGAAGGAGAACTCCTGCCACCCCGACAGTGCCCACCGCCACGCCGAAACGCAAAAACAAAATAGCTCCGAGAATAGTAGAAATAGCAGTAAAATAAACCGGAGCTGTCCCCATGTTTTTTTCCGGTCGTCGGGAAGTTGCTTTTTTCATAGTCGTCAATTCATAAATGAACCTTTACATCTTTCGAATATCCTGTTATTGGCTTTTCTGTTGTTCTGTTTCTGGCGATCTTCTTTTCTGAGGCACATCCTCCGACAGAAGAATTTTCAATATCTCTTGTCCATACAATCCTTTTTTTTTCAAAAATAGGTCTTTTACCAAATAATTAGATGAATTTTGTGAAAATAAAAAGGCTGCCCAAATTTGATGAACAGCCCTTTTATAAATATATTTGAAAAAATTATTTCCAGTAATAGAAAGAGGTGCCACCAAGTTCCTGTTCAATCTCCATCAGGCGGTTGTATTTGGCCAAACGTTCACTTCTGCTCGCAGAGCCGGTTTTCAGATGTCCGCCATCCATGGCTACGGCAAAATCGGCGAGGAAAGCATCGGATGTTTCGCCCGAACGGTGTGAGATAAAGTAACGCCATCCTGCATCGCGACACATACGTACAGCTTCAATGGTCTCACTCACCGTGCCAATCTGGTTCAGTTTGATGAGTGCCGAATTGGCAGTGCCTTCTTTAATTCCACGGGCAATGTATTCGATATTGGTTACGAAATTATCATCACCAACAACTTCAATTTTGTCACCAAGACGTTCGGTGAATTTTTTAAAACCTTCCCAGTCATTTTCAGCCAGCGGGTCTTCCCATAACACAATAGGATACTTTGAAACCCATTCTTCGGCGAGGTCAATAAGACCGGTGCTGTCCATTTTTCCGGCCCCCGACCATTTGAGGTCATATTGATTTTTGTTATCAATGCAGAAAGAACTCGCTGCATTGTCAATGGCAATAGCAATGTCTTTTCCGGGTTTGTAACCGGCTTTTTCAATAGCCTGGATAATGGTCTCAACCACATCCTCGTTACTGTTGAGGTTGGGAGCAAAACCGCCTTCATCACCTACACCGGTAGAGAGACCACGGTTTTTCAGAATACCTTTTAATGTATGGAAAGTTTCTGCCACGTAGCGCAGACCTTCGCGAAAATTGGGTGCTCCAATCGGTACAGCCATAAACTCCTGAAAATCAACACTATTATCAGCATGGGCCCCTCCGTTCAGAATATTCATACAGGGAACAGGAATACGACGTGCGCCGGCGCCGCCAAGGTACTGATACAAAGGAATGTGTGCTGACGCGGCAGCAGCACGTGCCACAGCCATGGAAACGCCTAAAATGGCGTTGGCGCCAAGTTTCGATTTGTTTTTGGTGCCATCCATTTCAATCATTTTGCGGTCGATAATTGACTGCTCATGAGCATGCATGCCCAAAAGAGCGGGCGCAATCACTTTGCTCACATTTTCGACGGCTTTCAGGACGCCTTTTCCGTCATAGCGTTTTTTGTCGCCATCACGCAGCTCAACAGCTTCGTTTTCGCCTGTACTGGCTCCCGAAGGAACGGAAGCAACAGCTTGTGTTCCATCGCTGAGTTCCAAATAAACCCTTACCGTAGGGTTTCCTCTTGAATCGAGGATTTCCATGGCACGAATGCCGCTTATTTTGTTATTTAACATTTTAACCTCCTTATTTAGATAGTTTTAATTTTTATTTTTTCAGCCGGTAAAATTCATCATTTTCCGGATAGGAAACAAATAAAAAAACAACCCCGTTCTCTTTTTTCCCTGCGCAGGCTTCTCGGTTCCCGGGGACTTCTGTTTATAACGATTGCGGGATTCCAGGGTAAAAATATACCGGACTATTACATATCATTTTTCTTTGTTTACAGGGTAGTTTGGTTTAGAAAAGATAAATCAGCAGCTTATAATTATTTTACTTATCTTTGAACCGATTATTTACTAACCCCTTAAATACAAGACTATGAAAATGAAAATGTTTTTTGCCGCTATTCTTGTATCCGGACTTTTGTTCAGTACGGGATGCGAAAAGATTAAATCCTTGCTGGATGTTACATTTAATGCTGATTACACCGTTGACATTCCCGTTACGGTGCCTGCTTCAGGTTCCATTGAAGCTGTACAAGGTTCCTTTAACGGAAGTGCTACCATTAATCCTACCGATAATTCCGATGTTTCCAAATATCTGAACCTCATTAAATCGTGGCATGTTACAAAATTGACAGGTACATTTAAAAATGTTTCCAAAGAGGCTGTTTTGAAGAGTGGTACCATTACTTTCTCTTCCACTGCAGATTCGGCAAGCTGGACCTTTACTAATGTGGCTATTAAAAACGGAGGTACTTTTACCTTAGATAATACTGACGGGCAATGGACTGAATTCGATAAAATTCTTAGTGCCAAAAAGCCTTTTACGGTTGCTTTTTCAGGGACCACTGATGAGGATGATTTTACCTTTACCTTATCGGTTGAAATCCTGTCTACCATTACGGCTAATCCGTTAGACTCCAAATAAGCAATCGATAATAACCTGAATCTTTGGTCATAATTTTTTTGGCGAAATAGATTTGATTGACGTAAAAACAAAAAAGGCCTGATAACAGACCTTATTTGTATTACAAATTATTTCTTCGTCCTTAAATTGATGTGGGCGGGAATGGAAAGGTGAGCCTGTACGATTTTCCATCCGTCTTTCCGCTTTTCCATAACACCGGTGAAACGGACGCCGTCAAAACTTTTTGCTTTTCCCCGATAGATAAAATTATAATTTAAAATCTCTGCAAACCAGGCTGTATTTTGCTCGGGATTTAGATTAATAAACTGATCGGTTGGAGAAATATAGGTTTCGCTAATGCTGGCAAACTGCTGTTTAATAGCTCTTTTAATGTTATTCCATCCCATAAGTTTTTCGTCTGAGTTGGTGCCGAATAAAATAATGTCACTGTCAGGAGCCCAGATTTGTTCAATCATGGGAAAATCCTGATTCTCATTAGCAATAACATATTTTTCCAACACATTGGCAACAGCTTTTTTGTTGTCCGGATTATTTGCCTTTGGGGTTTTTGGAGAGTTGCAGGCAGCGGCCATCAGGAGTAGGCCAAATAATATAACGGCTATACTTTTCATAATAAGAGTTTTTATGAATTAATTTTTTTCTGCCGTGAATATACAAAAAATAATTATTCAACAAAACAAAAACGTCCCGAAAAATTAAAAAACAGTCAAAAACCAATTGAAAAACAAGATATTGAGTATTACCTTAGGGTTTATTATGAAATAACGTATCTGGAATCGGCGAAGTAATTTTGTGCTTTTTCAAGACGCAAAAGTTGCGAATAGCCACAGTTTATTTAAAACTTTTGCAACGATGAAAAAGGGCAAAAGAACGAGTCAAAACGGATAGGTTATTTCATAACAATCCCTTAAATCCGCAGGCTAAATCTATTACAGTACCAAACTGCACGCCATTATTGATAATGCTCGTTTAAAGTTTCTCACCGTAGCCGGTGCTACGGCTGTGATACTTTTTCACTGCGCTTGCCAATTCTAACGCACATTTCGGCACTTCATTACGAAGTAGCCTGCGGAATTAAGGTATTATAAATATTGCATGTTTAAATTAATTTAAAAAGCCTTTTATTTTTACAGCTTTTCTTCGTAAAATTGCACACGAGTTAAAAAACGAATACTTTTGTTAGTCATGGTGAGAAAAACATCTGTAAATCAAATAATTATACTTTTTTTCTTTTTTTCTTTTTTCTCCGTTGTGCCACTTAGTTTAATGGCAGGGAATCATGCATCTTCTTCAAAGGAAGTTTCCCATACGAAAAAAGAAAAACCTAAGATTGGAAAAATAATAGTTGACGACGTAACTGATTCTTATGAATGGCATTTTTTTAATGTGGGGGAACATCATGTTTCTCTGTATTTGCCTGTTATTCTTTATGACCAGGGGCACTGGATTGTTTTTTCTTCTTCGAGGCTAAAACACGGATACGCCTCTTACAAAGGATATTATATAGCAAAAAAAGGCTCGAATATTGGAAAGCTGGTTCGAAAAGATGCTCAGGGGAAAGAGGTGTTGCCGGCATTGGATATCTCCATCACCAAAACAGTATTTGGAATTTTTATTGATAGCTTTCTGGTGGTTATCCTTTTTCTTTCCATTGCCAAATCTTACAAAAAGAGAAAAGGGAAAGCACCAAAAGGATTACAATCTTTTTTGGAGCCGTTGGTTTTGTTTATCCGGGATGATGTGGCCAAGGTTTCAATAGGAGAGGCTAAATACGAACGGTATTTACCCTACCTGCTTACGCTCTTCTTTTTTATCTTTTTCAGCAATCTTATGGGGATTATACCTATATTCCCCGGAGGTTCCAATGTAACGGGAAATATTGCTGTTACCGGTGTTATGGCGGTCTTTACCTTTGTGATTACAACGGTGAGCGGGAACAAACATTACTGGAAAGATATTCTCAATACCCCCGGTGTACCGTGGTGGTTAAAATTTCCGATTCCGCTTTTGCCGTTTGTTGAGATTATGGGAATTTTCACTAAACCTTTTGTTCTGATGGTTCGTCTTTTTGCCAATATGGTTTCCGGGCATATTGTACTTCTCGGATTTATTAGTCTTATTTTTATTTTTGGAAAGGTTAGTGTTGGTATGGGGTATGGTGTTTCCGTATTTTCCATGGCTTTTGCCGTTTTTTTGGACCTGCTTGAAGTATTGATTGCCTTTATCCAGGCTTATGTTTTTGTATTGCTTTCTGCACTCTATTTTGGAATGGCAACAGAAGTGCCCAAACATCATTAATTTAAAAATTATTTATTCATCTCTAAATTATAAATTATGCATTTATTAACTATTTTACTGCAAGCTGTTGCCGACATGGCTCCTTTTGCAAAAATGGGTGCCGGAATAGGTGCCGGTATTGCTGCTGTTGGTGCCGGTATTGGTATTGGACAAATCGGTCTCGGTGCGATGGGTGCCATTGCACGCCAGCCTGAAGCTGTAGGCGATATCCGTTCCAATATGATTGTGTCTGAAGCCCTTGTTGAAGGGGTTGCCTTCGGCGCCATTGTTGTCTGTTTGTTGATTCTTTTTGTTTAATCAACCGGCAACGAGCGTAAATTTTATAGCATCCCGGTGGTAGGCCGGGATGCTTAAAGTAGAAACCAAATCAAAAAAGATACATTATGCAATTAATTAATCCGGGATTAGGTATTATTTTTTGGATGACCGTGGCTTTTAGTATTGTGTTGTTTATTCTTGGAAAATTTGCCTGGCCGGCTATCCTGAAAGGATTAAAAGAGCGTGAGCAAAGTATACAGGAAGCGCTCGATTCGGCAAAAGAAGCACAAGAGCAGATGAAACGCCTGAAAGTGGACAACGATAAGATGCTCAGAGAAGCTATGGAAGAACGTGATGCCGTTCTTGCAGAAGCCCGAAAAATGAAAAATAAAATTATTGATGAAGCAAAAGAAAGAGCTGATAAGGAGGCTTTGGGAATCGTGGAGAGCGCCAAAGAGAAAATTAACAACGAAAAACTGGCCGCTTTGCGCGAAATTAAATCTACCGTTGCCGAATATTCCATCGAAATTGCTGAAAAAATTCTAAGAGAAGAGCTGAAAGACAAAAGCAAACAAAAGAAATATATTGAAACGCTTTTAAAAGAAACCAGTTTAAACTAACAGACTTTTATCATGAGAGTAAATCTTCTGGCAAAAAGATATGCACAGGCTCTTTTCGACCTTTCTCTTGAAAACAAGATAGAAGAAAAAGTCGCCGCAGATATGCGTTTGGTAGGAAGTGTCCTGGCCGAAAACAGAGAGCTGAGGAGGGTTCTGGCAAATCCTGTACTGCTTGGATCAAAAAAAATTAAAATTCTCAATAAGATTTTTGAAAGAAAACTGACAGAACTGAGTCTCCGCTTTTTTAACCTTATTATCCGTAAAGGACGCGAAATCTATCTCGAAAGTACTTGCCAGGCGTTTGAAGATATTTATAAAAACTATAAAAACGTGGTTAGCGCCGAACTTATCACCGCCATGAAGTCAGAGGATAAAATCAGAAAACTAATTGTGAATAAGCTAAAAGCCATCACAGATAAAGATATTGAACTGAAAGAAATTGTAAATGAAGATATTATCGGTGGCTTTGTGGTGCGGCTGGAAGATTACCAGTATGATGCCAGCGTGGCTACCCAGCTGAGGAGACTGCGGAAAAACTATGCCGATAAATTGAAATAATTAACCTGGATTTTTAATTAGAAATAAAGATAAAACATAAATTATGGCAGACATCAAACCGGCTGAAATATCAGCTATACTGCGACGGGAACTGGCAGGCTTTGAATCGGAAGCCACACTCGAAGAAATCGGAACCGTTCTTATGATTGGCGATGGAATTGCCCGTGTTTACGGCCTTTCCAATGTCGAGCAGGGCGAATTGGTCGAATTTGAGAGAAACGGTCTTATGGGGCTTGTTCAAAACCTTGAAGAAGATAATGTAGGTATTGTGCTGCTCGGCGATGCCGAAGATATCAACGAAGGCGACAAAGTGAAACGCACCGGAAGAATTGCTTCCATTGAGGTGGGCGAAGGCCTTCTCGGCCGTGTAATCAACACCATTGGAGCGCCTATTGATGGCAAAGGCCCCGTAGAAGGCGAACTTTTTGAAATGCCGCTCGAACGTAAAGCGCCCGGCGTTATTTATCGCCAGCCTGTAAACGAGCCGCTGCAAACCGGTATCAAAGCCATCGATGCCATGATTCCCATTGGCCGCGGTCAGCGTGAGCTGATTATCGGCGATCGTCAGACCGGAAAAACAGCTATTGCCATTGATACCATCATCAACCAGAAAGAGTTTTATAAAAAAGGAGAACCTGTTTATTGTATTTATGTTGCCTCCGGACAAAAAGGTTCTACGGTAGCACAAATTCAGAAAACACTCGAAGAGCATGGTGCTATGGCTTATACGGTGATTGTCTCGGCAACGGCTTCCGACCCGGCAGCCATGCAGTTTTATGCCCCTTTTGCCGGAGCTGCCATTGGTGAGTTCTTCCGCGACACCGGACGGCCGGCTTTGATTGTGTATGACGACCTTTCAAAACAGGCTGTGGCTTACCGCGAAGTATCACTGCTGCTGCGTCGCCCTCCGGGACGTGAAGCTTATCCGGGCGATGTGTTTTATCTTCACTCGCGCCTGCTGGAGCGCGCCGCTAAAATCATCGACTCCGATGCGATTGCCGAAAAAATGAATAACATTCCCGAAAGCATCAAACATCTCGTGAAAGGAGGCGGCTCCCTCACCGCTTTGCCTATCATTGAGACACAGGCAGGCGACGTTTCTGCATATATCCCGACGAATGTAATTTCTATTACCGACGGTCAGATTTTCTTAGAAACCAGCCTGTTTAATGCCGGTATCCGTCCCGCCATTAATGTGGGTATTTCCGTATCGCGTGTGGGTGGTTCGGCACAAATTAAATCCATGAAAAAAGTTGCCGGCACACTGAAACTCGACCAGGCACAGTTTCGTGAACTGGAAGCCTTTTCCAAATTTGGTTCCGACCTCGATGCTGCTACACTCAACGTTTTGGAAAAAGGTCGTCGCAACGTGGAGATTCTTAAACAGCTCCAGTATTCTCCCATGAAGGTGGAAGACCAGATTGCCATTCTCTTCTGCGGTACCAATAACCTGTTGCGGGATGTTCCCATCGAAAAAATACACGATTTCCAGGAAAACTATCTGGCGATTATACACGACAAACACAGCGATATACTGACTGAACTGCAACAAGGGAAACTGACTGACAAAGCTATCGAAACCATGAAAAAGGTAGCTGCCGGTATTGCGGGGCGCTATAAAAAGTAATCTTAATCTGAAAAAGTATTATGGCTAACTTAAAAGAAGTCCGGACAAGAATAACTTCTGTAAAATCGACCATGCAGATTACCAGCGCCATGAAAATGGTGGCTGCTGCCAAATTGCGTAAAGCGCAAAATGCAGTTACTACCATGAGGCCTTATGCAGCGAAGTTACAGGAGATTATGCAGGATTTGAGCGCCAGCCTTGAGGATTCAAACGAGAACGTTTTTACTACCGCCCGTCAGCCTGAAAAAGTACTTTTCGTAACGATTACTTCCAACCGCGGTTTGTGTGGCGCTTTTAACGTGAATGTGGTAAAAGAGGCCGTCAGGCAGATGGAGGAGCAGTTTTCGTCACAACGGAAAAAAGGAAATATTGGCTTTGTGTGTGTGGGGAAGAAAGGCGCTGATATTTTAAAATCCAGAGGCTATGAGATAAAAGAGAAAGAAACCGCTATTTTCGATAAGCTGAATTTTGAAAACGTTGTCCCGCTTGCCGAAAAGCTGATGCAGGAATATGCTGAAGGCAAATATGACAAAATCATCCTGGTTTACAACCAGTTCAAAAATGCTGCCGTTCAGGTGCTGCAAACCGAACAGTTTCTTCCGATTATTGAATCCGCCGGGGATGAAACCACACAGAAAGAGCACAAACATGTGGATTATATTTTTGAGCCTGGCAAAAAAGAAATCATCACCGAACTGATTCCCAAATCATTAAAAATACAATTTTATAAAGCTTTACTCGATAGTTTTGCTGCCGAACACGGCGCCCGGATGACAGCCATGCATCAGGCCACCGACAACGCTACGGAACTTCTAAAAGATTTGAAACTGACTTATAACAAAGCCCGCCAGGCTGCCATTACCAACGAAATTCTGGAAATTGTCAGTGGTGCGGAAGCTTTGAAAGGATAGGATATAAAGATTGCCATCGTCTCGGGCAAGACAATCTGTTTTATTCACGACCCCTACGGAGATTGCTTCGGCTGTAAGGCTATTATCTTTTATAGAAACTTATTGGGATTATGGTTGCTTTACAAGCCTACTCTGCAGCCTCGCAAAGACGGGACTTTGTAATTATGCCCGTCATTGCGATGAGCCTTGTGCAGGCTTGTGCGTAAGAAACGAAGAAGCCCCACTGGCGCGCGAATGTTTCGCGTGCCTCAACCTTTCGTTTTTGCATTTCCCGCAAAACGGCATTATATTTGCTGAAAATCAAGTTTCCGAAAGTAATCTTCTTTACGATGAAAAAACAATGGATAAGTTTGGCGGGTATCTTTTTGTTAATACTGCTTGTTTCATGGCAAAACCAGACAAAACCTGAAAATTATAAAACCCTCTGGGCAAAAGTTCAGCAATTTTCTAAAAAAGATCTCCCGAAATCCGCTTTAAAAATAGTAAACCGGATTTACACCAAAGCCAAAGCCGAAGGTAACGAAAGCGAGGTGCTGAAAACCCTGATTTACCGCATTAGCCTGCAAAGCACTTTTCAGGAAGATTTCCGGCTGAAAAGCATTCGCCTTTTTGAGGAAGAACGGCAAACTGCCCCGCCGGTGGAAAAGCAGTTGCTCGGTTCTCTGCTCGGACAGTTATATCAGGGATATTTCGACAGCCATTTCAACGAAATTCTGAACAGGAAAACATCCGCCATCACGGGTGCTACCACTTTGGAAATAATGGACGCACGGCAATGGAACCGGAAAATCACGCAGGCTTATCTTGCTTCCGTATCATCTCCCGATGCTTTAAGCAAAATACATCTGTCCGATTTTTCCGCCATCTTGCAAAATGACAGCAGCGCTTCCCGGCTATGGCCGACCCTTTACGACCTGCTGGCAAACAGGGCAATAGATTATTTTTCTTCGGGCGATGCCCGTCTGATAGTTGTTAAAAATCCGGCAGCTGTCGATACAAGCCTGTTTGCGCCGGTAAACGACTTTTTAAAAATGAATTTTCCGGGCGACAGCATAGCGTCAACGGGTAAAGTGCTTATTCTTTTTCAACACTTGCTGCGTTTGCACAAAGAACAAAATTATCCGGAAGCCTTTGTGAATGCCGATTTAAAACGGCTGGATTTTGTGAATTCGCAACTGCCGGATACTTATGCCAACGTCATGGCATACTCTCATGCGTTGGAGAGACTGCTGCAACAGTTTCAAAGCCGGGAGGTCTCCGTCCGCATTGCCGACCGGCTTGCACAGACTTACCGGTCGCTTTCTTCGTACAACAAAAGTCCGGTAAACTATCTGATAAAAGCGGAAGAGACCTGTAAAAAAGCGTTGAAAGCTTTTCCTACGGCACCTTTTGCCAACAATTGTAAAAACATCATTACGCTGATTAACAAACCGGATTTCCGAATAAAATTGCAACAGGCGTTATTACCTGACAAGCCGTTTCTTTCCCTGGTAACTTATAAAAACAGTGCCAAACTTTATTTTCGCGTGGCAAAAATTTCACCTGATATTGAAAATCCGGTCACCGGTGAGAATTTAAAACGCCAATTGAAAAGCTTTCTGAAAAAACCCGCTTTTAAAAATTGGGAACAGTCGTTTCCGTTTGCTGCCGACCACCGGATACACACGGCGGAAATTGCCATGCCGGCACTTCCTTTGGGGACGTATGTGATTTTCGTTTCGGACAATCCCGGTTTTTCCAAAGAAAGCACGGTGCTTTATCAGCAAATTCAGGTTACGCAGTTAACTTTGCTTTCGCGAAAAAACAACAATGCACAGGCGTTGGATATTTACCTTCTCGACAGAGCCGATGGAACCCCTGTTTCCAACGCTACCATTAAGGTTTTTGGCCGTTCATACAATTACCGCGCGCGGGAACAGCGGATAACGCCGCTCGGCAAATATTTATCGAATACCGATGGCTTTCTTCAAATCCCGCTGAAAAACGACCGTAAATTCAATGGCTTTATTCTGAAAGCTTACAAAGGAACAGACACCACTTTCGTCAACACGTTTGCCCGTTTTTACGGGTCGCTTTACGCAGAAAAATCTGTACTGCATACCTATCTTTTTACCGATCGTGCCATTTATCGTCCCGGACAAACGGTTTATTTTAAAGGAGTTGTAGTGGAATCAAAAGGCAATGATGCCCACGTAAAAGCCGGTGTGAAACAGGATGTGCAGTTGCTGAACGCACAGTATAAAAAGCTGGATGAACAACGGCTTGTGAGCGACGCTTCGGGTTCTGTCAGCGGTTCGTTTGTCTTGCCCGACGTGGCACTAAACGGACGCTTTATGATTAAAACAGCCACAGGAATGGTTAGCATACGAATGGAAAATTACAAGCGACCGGCTTTTCATGTGGTTTTCGATACACTGAAAAAAGCTTATGCCCTGAATGACGAGGTAACGCTTGCCGGGAAAGTGGCTTATTATTTTGGTGGCATGGCAGACAATTTGCAGGTGAAATACACGGTGAAACGGGAAAGTTATTTTCCCTTTTTTTATTATCGGAGCCGGTATCCGGGACAGCCGGACAATGTGGAGGTTGCCGGCGGAATAGTCCGTACTGACAGCGTTGGTCATTTCCAAATTACCTTTAAAGCACTGGCCGATAAAAACATATCCGGTAATTTCTATCCCGTTTATCGCTTTATTCTGCATGTGGAGGTTACCGATGCCAGCGGCGAGACGCATGTGGCCACGCAGGATATCCGGCTTTCGCGATTGGCCCTGCTGTTGAAACTCCGAATGCCGCAAAATGTGATACGCGAACAATCCCACGGAATAAAAATAATAACCAAAAACCTGTCGGGTGCAGAAGTGCCGGCGAGTGTACAGGTGGCACTTTATAAATTAACGACTCCGGATAAATTTATACTAAAACGCTTGTGGCCAAAACCGGATACGGTACTTGTAGCCAAAGATTATTTTACGCAAAATTTCCCTCATTTGGCTTATCACAACGAGGATGACAAAAACCACTGGAAACAAACGCTGGTAACCTCGGAGGAAGTTAGGGTAAACGGAAACACGCAGGTATTTACCAAAAAACTGAAAAGGCTGAAACCAGGTGAGTATCTCATAGTTGCTATGGCAAAAGGACAGCCGGAAGTATCGGTACGGAAATTCTTTACGCTCACATCGGAACGCTCGACGAAACTACCTGTGAAGGACATCTTCTGGCACAATCTGTCTGCTGACCGGGCTGAGCCTGGGGATGTTTTGCAACTGCGTGTTGGTTCGGCCACCGGAAACATACGTATACTTTACGAAGTACTCAATGGCCGTGAAGTGGTACAGCGTCAATGGCTTTCGCCAGGCAAAAGAGTGATGAAACTGGAAATTCCGGTCGGCACCTCTTTCCGTGGTAACTTTGTTGTTCGCCTGTGGGCCGTACACAACAACCGGTATTTCTCGTGGTCACAGACGGTCAAAGTACCGTTTACCAATAAAAAACTAACCATAAGCCTGCAAACGAACCGTAATTTTCTGAAGCCAGGAGGGAAAGAGCAGTGGACGATTCAAATAAAATCAGCATCCGGAAAAAATCAGCCTGCCTTTTTGCTGGCCGGAATGTATGATGCCTCGTTAGATATTTATGCCGCCAACCGGTGGAAAATGTTTCCTTACCATAGCAAAGCGGCAGGAGCAGCCTGGCGTTCTTATCTGTTTAATATCGGCTATAACCGCACGTTGTTCAGCGAACAAACAAAAATGCTTTCAAAGACAACGCTTCATTATCCACGTATTAACTGGTTTGGATATCCTGTATTCTCAACGGAAGAAATTGTTTCTTATGCGTTTGAAAGTCCTGAAAGAGAAATCCAAACTGTTGCAAATAAGGCAAATCCAATGGAAGGCCGGTCTGCGGAAAAAGAAAAATCCGCTCTGACAGCGTCATTCTCTTTGCCTGCCAAAAAGAAAAACTTACCCGTGCCCTTGCGCACCAATTTTAATGAAACCGCCTTTTTCTATCCTGATTTGGTAACAGACAGCACCGGTAGAATCCGGATTAATTTTACAACACCCGATGCGCTGACACAATGGAAATTTATGGCCCTGGCTTACACAAAGGATATGAAAACCGGTAGTTTTGTCCGGAAATTTACTGCCCGGAAAGCACTCATGGTTATCCCGAATTTACCACGTTTTGTGCGTCAGGGCGACCGGCTGACTTTCACGGCACGTCTGTCAAATTTATCGGACAAGACACTTCCCGTAAAGGTAAACATTGAATTTTTTAATCCTGAAAACGGAAAAAAACTAAATCCTTTTTTATCCGGAAAAACAGAGGAACGGCATGTGGTGATGCTACCGGGGAAAAATGCGCTGGTATCCTGGCTGATTCATGTTCCGCAGAATATTCAATTTCTTGCTTACCGCATAAAAGCTGTTTCCGGCGATGTGTCCGATGGCGAAGAGCGTATGATTCCGGTGCTGAGCAATCGCGAGCTGATAACCGAGAGTATGCCGATGTTTGTGAACGGAAACCGGAAAAGGACTTTTTCTTTCCATAGCTTCCTCAATAATAAATCAGCAACACGGAAAAATTTCCGTTATACGCTCACCTTTACTTCGCATCCGGTCTGGTATGCCGTACAGGCATTGCCTTATTTGAGCAGACCTCAGTATGAAAGTGCGGAAAATATTTTTTATCGGTTTTATGCCCATGCCCTTGCGGGAAAACTTCTGAAGACTTATCCCCGGATTCAACAGGTTTTCCAACAGTGGAAACGGCACAGCCCCGAAGCTTTCCTGTCGGCATTGCAAAAAGACAAAGAGCTGAAGAATATTGTTTTGCAGGCTACACCCTGGGTTTTGGATGCCCAAAATGAAGCGGAGCAAAAACGCCGGATAGCACTGTTTTTCGATTTAAATCAGATGCAGCGACAGCAGCAGACCGCTTTGAACAGGCTTAAAATCGTCCAAAAACCTTCCGGTGCCTGGCCATGGTTTCCGGACATGCCCGCTGATTTTTTTACAACCGAAAATATTTTGTCGGGGTTTGCCGACCTTATTCAAATGAAGGCCGTTGATCTGAACCGCAACCCGGCATTGAAAACCATGTTGCAGAAAGGCCTTCGTTTTCTTGATAAGAAAATGGTTGACGAGTACGGTAAGATAAAGAAAAAATATCCTAAAACCATCAATAAAAATCATTTAACTTCCGGCCGGATACACTATTGCTACCTTCGTTCGGTATTTTTAACTACGGTTCCCTTAAATTCTGATGCCCGGAAAGCGTTTGATTACTTTAGCGAACAAATAAAACAATACTGGCCAAAATTAGATAACAATCTGCAGGCTCTTTCGGCCATGACGCTGAACAGAGTGGGCTGGACAAATCAGGCGGAAGCCATTATCCGGGCGCTTACCGAGAAATCGTTGCTAAACAAAGAAAACGGCATGTACTGGCGAAACGAAAACCGTTTTTATGCCAACACGTCTGCCATCTCCACAGAAGTGAACATTATGAAAGCTTTCGTTGAGGTGATGCACGATACACGCCAGGCTGACAAAATGAAAACATGGCTGCTGATGCAAAAACAAGCTAACCGGTGGCCGGGAACCAAAGCTACGGCTGATGCAGTGTATGCGCTGCTTATGAATGGAAGTAAATGGCTTTCCGAAACCAAACCGGTAGAGATTATCTTTGGTAACGGTGAAAAGTTGTCCGTATCAGGTTTACATCGTGAAGCCGGGAGCGGTTATATTAAAAAGGTATGGTCAGCATCTGAAATAACCCCGGCACTCGGAAAAATTTCAGTACGGAACCCTAACAAAGAAATGGCTTATGGCGCAGCTTACCTGCAGTACTTTGAAAATATGGATAAAGTGAGCCGACAATCAACGAATGTTTCCATCAAAAAAACTTTTTTTAAAGAAATTATCACTACAAATGGCGGTAAATGGGTACATGTTTCGGCTAATCTACCATTGCAGATTGGTGATCGTGTGATGGTTCGCCTGCTCATCCATACTAACCGTGCCGTGGATTATGTACACGTTCAGGACATGCGGGCGGCGACTTTTGAACCCGAAAAACTGCTTTCGTCTTACGAGAGAAAAGGCGGACTGAGTTACTACGAAGAAGTGAAAGATGTTGCTACGGACTTCTTTATCAGACATTTGCCAAAAGGCACCTTTGTGCTTGAATATCCCTTACTTGTTACACAAAAAGGCATTTTTTCCGGTGGTATTGCCCGTATTCGGAGTTTGTACCTGCCTTCGTTTGCCGCACATTCATCGGGAACCAAAATAAAAGTGCAGTAAAATACGTTCTTTTTTTGGAAGAAGGAATAAAAATTTACTCAACAATTTAAAAATGTGCTCATTCGGATTGATTTTCGGTTTTTTATATTAGTTTTGCAAAAAATAATCTTAAAATCATGGAAGAAGAGAGTAAAGTATTGAAAAACAACAAAAAAAAGCCGGCAGTCGGAATGCTGGTATTAATTGTCATTCTTGCAGTGGTCATAATCGGGCTGGCTTTCTGGGCCATAGGTTCGTTGGATGAAGTACACAAGGAAAAAGTCGAAAAAGAGGCACAGCGTACTGAGTTTAAGGCTCAGCTGGACTCGCTCATGGCGGCTCACAACAAAATTAAAGCCGAATACGGTCAATTGTCCGATTCGCTTTCTTTAAAAGACAGTGTTATTCAGGCTAGAGCTGTGGAAATCAAAAAGCTGATGAATACCCGCTGGGCGTATTACAGAATTAAAAAAGAACTCGGCAGTCTGCAGAAAATAGCTCAGGGCTATGTGCGTCAAATGGATTCATTATACACTGAAAACCATGCCTTGATAAAGGAAAATCATCAGATAAAAGTGGTTCTTCAGCAGGAAAAATATAAAAATGCCCAACTGATGACCGAGAAAAAAACGCTCAGCCAAAAGGTTGAACAGGCAAGTGTTCTGCAGACCTTCGGTTATCATGTTACTGCAGTGCATGTTACCGGTTCCGGACGTGAGCGAAAAACAGACAAGGTGAGAAGGGTCAGCATGATTAAGGTCTGTTTTACCGTGGCACAAAATGATGTTGCCAAATCCGGATTACGAACTATTTATGTGCGTATTGCCAATCCGAACAAGAAAATTCTTGTGATTAGCGACAGCGAAGAATACTCGTTTATGTATAACGGTAAAAGATTGCAATACACAGCGAAAAAAGAGATTAACTATCAACATCAGGCTATTAATGTCTGTATGGAGTGGTCGCGCCGTCGAATCCTGAAATTGAAACCGGGTCTCTACAAAGTAGATGTTTTTGAGGGAAATAATTCTATTGGCCATGCTTCACTTTCTTTGCGATAAAAGAAAAATATTCAATAAATAAAATAAAAAAGCCTGCTGAAAAAGCAGGCTTTTTTATTTCCTTCTGGAAGCGTGAATGCTTTTCAGAATTTATTCTCCCAACGTCGCTACCATAATGGCTTTGATGGTGTGGAGACGGTTTTCGGCTTCATCAAAAACAACCGAATGCTCCGATTCGAAGACCTCATCTGTAACTTCCATGGCCTCGATGCCATATTTTTGTTTAATTTCTTTTCCGACAATCGTGTCAGCATTATGGAAAGAAGGCAGGCAATGCAGGAATTTTACTTTCGGGTTACCGGTTTTCTTCACCATCTCCATATTTACCTGATAAGGCAACAACAATTTGATACGTTCTTCCCACACTTCATCAGGCTCACCCATGGAAACCCAGACATCCGTATAGAGATAATCGACGCCTTTGACACCTTCTTCCACATTTTCGGTAAGGGTGATGGTGGCACCGGTTTCTTTGGCAATTTCGCGGCAGGTTTCAACCAGCTTTTTTTCAGGCCAATATTTTTTTGGAGCAACGGCACGGAAATCCATCCCCATTTTAGCAGCGCCCGCCATCAGCTCGTTTCCCATGTTGTTACGGGCGTCGCCACAGTAAGCAAAAGATACTTTGTGGAGAGGTTTGTCAACATGCTCCATCATGGTGAGAAAGTCGGCCATAACTTGTGTGGGATGGAATTCGGTTGTCAGTCCGTTCCAAACAGGAACCCCTGCATATTTTCCCAGTTCTTCCACAACTTCCTGACCAAATCCGCGGTATTCAATGCCCTCATACATACGTCCGAGTACACGGGCGGTGTCTTTCATGGTTTCCTTTTTTCCCATTTGCGAACCGGTAGGGCCAAGGTAGGTGATGTGGGCGCCCTGGTCGTAAGCAGCGGTTTGGAATGCGCAACGGGTACGCGTGGAGGCCTTTTCAAAAATCAAAGCAATGTTTTTTCCCTTCAGCTTTTGCTGTTCGGTGCCGGCATATTTTGCCTTTTTCAAATCAACAGCCAAATCCAGCATAAATTTTATCTCTTTCGGAGTAAAATCCAGCAGCTTCAGAAAGTTTCTGTTTCTAATGTTAAATGCCATAATATTTTGTTTTTAAACAGTTTGTAAATTCATTCCCGGCTCAGAAAGCCACAACAAAAGTAAAGAAAATTCCCAATGTTCGCCGGCTCTGGTCTATAAGCATTCGTTTGTGCCTTTTCAGGTTGCTTCACACACTCAAGCGGTCTTTCAATGAAAAAACATTCCCGGGTCGGCGTGTTCGCAAAGACGAAACCCTAAATTAAAATAAGAAAGAAGTCAAAATCCTTTCAAAAACCAATAATATTTCTTCACTTTGCAAAAAAATTGAAAGCTATGAAAATAAAAACGTTTCTTTTGGTATTGCTGTCGATTGCACTGTTTTCGTGCTCTAATGTTCAACAGCAAAAGTCGGTTTCCACCAGTCTCGCTTCTGGCAAGAAACCCGCTGACAATGCGTTGCTTATGGCAACCTTTTACAATTATTACGCTGCCGAATATCAGGCGTTGTGTTACCAGGCTTACAACGTGGCCAAAGAACGGGTAACGTTGCTGCGTAAGGAATTTCCAAAAAAGAAAAATATGGCCGTGGTAGTGGATATTGATGAAACAGTGCTGAACAACAGCCCTTATCAGGCACTCACTATCGAAAAGAATGCACATTTTCCTGCGTACTGGGACACTTGGGTCAGCAAGGCTGCCGCCAAACCTGTACCGGGAGCAGTTTCCTTTTTGAAATATGCCGATTCACTTGGATTTCATATTTTCTATGTTACTAACCGAAGTGAAAAGTTAAAAGCCGTTACACTAAAAAATTTGCATAAATTTGGCTTTCCGCAAGCCGATAGCCTGCATATTTATCTGAAAACAACCACCGGAAACAAAGGGCCGCGCAGGAAAATGATTTCAAAAAAATACGACATCGTCCTGCTGGCCGGCGATAATCTCGGTGACCTTTACGAAGATTCCGGAAAATATCCTCAACGCAACCAAAAAGTGCAAGCTTTGCGGAACAATTTCGGCAAAAAATACATTGTACTTCCCAATGCCATGTATGGAACCTGGCCGGTCGGACTCGGCCTTTATAGTAAGCACCCTCCCATCGACTCGCTGCTGAAAGTTATGACCAAAAGCTTTGGAACCACCAGCCGGTAAAAGGGTTTTTTGCCCTGTATTTTTTCAGGTTAAAACCATTGAAAGCAATCCTTTATAAAAAAAGATATAATCTTTGGAAACTTTTTTTGTAAAAATAGTTTCCAAAGTTTATTTTTTTTATTTTTGCAGCCTCAAACAAGAAGAACAGAGGTTATGAAAATAAAAAAGATTAGTTTTTTGCTTTTCCTGCTTTTATCAGGTGGTGGGATTTTAAATGCGCAGGTAACGAACATTTTGTCGCAGCCTCAGCACAAAGTGATGCATTTCTCGCTAAAGCAGGCCGTAGATTATTCCATGGTACATAATTACGGCGTGATTAATTCGGGAAAAGATTTGGAAATTGCCAAGCTGAAAATCAAAGAATCGGTGGCGCAGGGACTTCCGCAGGTAAACGCTGCTGTTAATTACAAGAATAATATTGCTCGTCCGGTCTTTATTTTGCCGGGAAAAGTGGCCGGAAGGCCCGGACAGGATATTGCCGTACAATTCGGAACAAAATACAGCGCCGACCTGAGTGGAAGCCTTCGGCAGTTAATATTTGATGGACGTTATTTCGTTGGTTTGAAAGCTGCACGGGTATCTTTGGAACGCACCGACAAAGAATTTTTTAAAAACAAACTCGCAGTTAAAGAACAGGTTTCCGATGCTTATTTTAATGTGTTATCGGTCGCTGAAAGTTTGCGAATTATTGACTCTACGCTTCGTATCACCCAAAAACTTGCCAAAGAAACACAACAGATATACAAAGCCGGCATGGCCAAAGATGTGGACGTGGACCAAATGAATCTGCTGGTAGCCAACCTGCAGGCTTCCCGTACCTTTTTAAAAAATCAGTATGATATTGCACAGGCTTATCTGAAATTTTATCTCGGCTTGGGAGAAAACGACAGCATAGCACTTACCCAAACGTTGCCACAACTTATTCGTATGAAAACACACGACCCACTTCTGCTACAGTCTTTTAATCTGACTGATAACATCGATTTCCAGTCTGTGATTACGAATAAAAAGCTATTGGATTTGCAGGTGAAACTCGCAAAAGTGGCTTTTATTCCTTCTATCAACGCCATTGTAAACTATCAAACACAGGGGCAGCGAGATGTGTGGAATTTCTTTAATTCGGGAAAATGGTATCAGAGCGCCTCTTACGGGATTACCATGAGCATTCCCATTTTGTCGAGCGGCGAACGGATAGCAAAACTAAAACAGGCCAAAATTGCCTATGAGCAGGCACAGGTTTTGGCACGTCAGACAGCCACACAACTTGGTATCCAATACCAGACAACCCGAAACGATTATTATAATTCTCTGAGCGTTTACGAAAACAAACAGAAAAATCGTAAGGTTGCGGAGAAAATTTACAGGATAACAATCGAAAAATATACTCACGGAATGGCCTCAAGCCTCGATTTGTTAAACACACACAACCAGTTTCTCAATGCAGAAAGTGATTTTATCACCGCAGGCCTCAATCTTCTGAAATCGGCCGAAAAACTCGAAATTATCTTAACCAAAGCACAATAACCATGAATACAAAAGACAAGGATATTATCCGCAAGGTAGCACAACTCTATAAAAAATACGGCATCAAAAGTATTACTATGGATGATGTTGCCCATGAGCTCGGCATCTCCAAAAAAACGCTCTACGAACATTTTTCGGATAAGATGCATCTTGTGGCTGCTGTTGTTGAGCACGAAGTGATATTCAACGACCTCCGCCTGAACGAACAGAAAAAAGATTCGGAAAACGCTCTGCAGGAGTTACTTAAAATATTTCATGTCCATCTGCAATTATTGAAAGAATATAATCCATCGCTCGAATTCGACTTAAAAAAATATTACCCGGAAATTTATAACAGACTTAACCGGATAAAACGCGAAAAAATTTGGGAAACCACCCTGAACAATTTGATAAAAGGAAAGCGCGAAGGCTTTTACAGGAAAGAGCTGAACGAAGAAATTATTACAAAACTAACCGTTTTGCGTATTGAGAATATTTCGGAAAGCGACTTGTTTAGCCAGGAAGAGATTTATTCTCATGAGTTTTCAAAAGAAATGTTTTTATACCATTTGCATGGCATTCTTACCCCGATGGGAATTGAATATTTAAATAAAAATCTTGAACAATTAAAATTGGCAAAATAATATGAAAAATATCAGCCTTTTTCTCGTAGCCCTTCTTTTCCTTATGTCTTCGTGCGGAAACGAGAACAAATCCAAAACGGAACAACAAATTATTAATTATCAAAAACAGGTTACGGCTATCAATAAAAAAATTGACAGGCTACAGCAAAAATTAGATAAAGAAAACAAAAACGAGGAGATAACCACCGGACGTAAAATTACGGTGAATGTACGTAAATTGCAACCGACTGTTTTTAACCACTTCTTCGATGCTTCCGGCGAAATAGAGAGTGTTCACGAAGCTTACATAAGTCCGGAAGTATCCGGACAGATTGAAAAAATATTTGTGAAAGAGGGAGACTATGTTAAAAAAGGCCAACTGCTGGCACAACTCAATTCCGATATCATACAGGACAATATCAGGGAGCTGAAAACTTCGCTGGAACTGGCATCATACACCTATAAAAAACAGAAATCGCTTTGGGAAAAACAAATCGGTTCCGAATTACAGTACCTGCAAGCCAAAACAAATTATGAAAGTCTCCAAAACAAACTCAGCACCCTGCAAACGCAATATCAGCGTTCGTTTATTAAATCACCCATTGATGGATATGTTGATGCCATCGATTTAAAGATCGGCGAGATGGCCATTCCGGGTCAACGGTTTTTTCATGTGATAAACCTGAGCCGGCTTTACGTAAATTCTCAGATTTCGGAAGCCTATTTACCGATTATTCATAAAGGGGATGCCGTTGAGGTTCGCTTTTCAGCTTTCCCTTCAATCATTTTACATAAAAAAGTCTATCGCATCGGCAAAGTCATTAACAAACAGAGCCGGACTTTTAAACTTCAGTTAAAAATAAATAATCCGAAACAGTTGCTGAAGCCTAATATGCTGGCAATTATCCGGATTAAAGATTACACCAATCCTAAAGCTATTGTGGTTCCTTCCTTTATCATTCGTGAAGACATTCAGGGTTATTATCTGTATGTGGTTACCACGGAAGACGGCCAAAAAATTGCCAGGAAACGTTATGTGAAAATAGGAAAATCGTTTAAAAAAACAACCGAAGTGATAAGCGGCCTGAAAACAGGAGAAACAATTATCACACAAGGATATAACAACGTAACGAACGGTTCTGTTTTAAATATTCGGAAATAGTTTTCTGTTGAAGTAAAATCGAAACTTAAAGCTTTTTTAAACAGTGAAGTATGAATACAAAGAAAGAAAAAACAGATACGATTATACGGGATTTTAAGCTCTCCACCTGGGCACTCAACAATAAAAACACGGTCTATCTTTTTACCATAATCACCATAATTTTCGGATTTGTTGCGTATGTTTCGTTGCCCAAGGAATTGTTTCCCGACATTAAAATCCCGACGGTGATGGTGCAAACCATTTACCCTGGCAACCCGCCCATCGACATGGAAAATCTGGTTACCCGTCCGCTGGAAAAACAAATCGAGGCGGTAAAAGGCATCAAAAAGATGACCTCTATTTCGTCACAGGACGCCTCCAGCATTTTTGTAGAATTTCATACGAATGTCGATATACGCAAAGCGCTTGACGACATAAAAGATGCGGTGGACAAAGCAAAAAAAGACCTGCCCGATGACCTTCCAAGCGACCCGCAGGTTACCGACATCGATATATCGGAATTTCCCGTCATCAATGTAAACCTTTCGGGGAATTTCAGCCTGAGCGAGCTGAAAGGTTTTGCCAACAATTTGAAAGATCAGTTTGAGTCCATTTACGAAGTTTCCAAAGTAAATATTACCGGCATTACCGACCGGGAAGTGAAAATTTTTCTGAATCCTTTAAAGATGGCAGCTATGCAGGTGAGCTTTACCGATGTGGAAAATGCCGTGAAATTTGAAAACCTGTCCATCTCCGGAGGAGAAGCCAAAATCGGAAAAATAGACCGCTCTGTCCGGATTATCGGTGAATTTAAAAATCCTAAAAATATTGCCAACATCATCGTAAAACGCGACAAAGGCAACATCGTTTATATGCGTGATATCGGCACGGTAAAATACGGTTTTAAAAAACGCGATAGCTATTCGTATCTCGATAAACAGCCGGTTGTTACATTACAAATAGTGAAAAAAAGCGGGGAAAACCTTCTTTCCACGACCTCCCAGGTTTTTCAGATATTGAAAGATGCCCGGAAATCGAAACTTATCCCTGACAACCTGAAAATCACCATTACCAACGACCAGTCGGATCAGGTGAAAAAACAGATTAACAATCTGGAGAACAGTATTATTATGGGGATAATTTTTGTGGTATTTATCCTTTTCCTCTTTTTGGGAACACGCAACTCGCTTATTGTGGGTTTCTCCATTCCCATGTCGATGCTTATGGCTTTCATGGTAATGGGTATTGCCCATTTCAAGATCAACATGATGGTTCTTTTTGCTCTGATTCTTGCCCTCGGTATGTTGGTGGATAATGCCATTGTGGTTACCGAAAATATCTACCGGTTTGTGCAGC